>NZ_JAAEJV010000002.1 GCF_015356785.1 Candidatus Neptunochlamydia vexilliferae
TATAGACAGCTGGCTAACAAATGCGTTTTGTTAAGGTTTATTTGGAAGAAAAACGGAATCGTGCACAGGGAGGAGCTTATATGCATTCCTGACACGCCACTAACCAAGTCTTGCGCGGCTGGCGGACACCTCAACTAGGTGGAACAAAAGTTGTGAAGCGTAGACAGGAAGTAAATAGGCCGTAACAAAAGTGAACAGAGTTGTCCCGAAATGGCTCAAGATGTGAGATTATTGACCCTTTATGCAATAAGGGGAAGACAGAACAAAAGCTACGCTTTGATGAGTAGCCGTAGAATCTCCGGGATCTCAGCTGATGGCATGTTTACAAAAGATTGTGTGTGAACGTGGGAGACCCCTACTTGTCGGGAAGCCGTATCTTTCATTCAAGCCCATGAAGCGAGGTGGAAGAGAAGCAAATAGGGGAGTCAGACCGACTGATAGTACTCCGAGTTTAGGAAAGCTAAGCACATGGGGAAGCGGTCGGCAATTAAGGAAACTATCGAAGGAAACATGTTCCCTATGCAATGAGGGGGCGGGTCTTTCGTGCAAAAGAAAGGTAAATACCTCACATGAGAAAAGAAATCGATAGTGTAGCAGAAAGATCAACCTATTCTGTGAGACCTTAATTGAACAGCCCGTTGCCGGAAAACGGCACGGCGGGTTGTGTGGGGGTTGGAGCCGTCCACGGGACGGCTCCTTCTACCCGATAAATTCTGAAAAATCACTATTTTTTCTGGAATTACATGCAAAAAGAAATCCATCCTGGGGTATAGTGTATACTTTACAAACCTAACACAACCCCAGGAGGAGATCAATGTACCACACCCTATCACAGTATTGGAATAAAATTCAAGGCTCTCTTTTCCCCGAGCTTGAAGAGGAGCTTGGTCCTCTTACTGAAAAACAAATGCAGTTAATAAGTATACTTGAAATGGTTAGGATCGAACAATTCTTGACTTCATCCTTTGGCTGTGTAGGCCGACCTCCAAAAAATCGGCCCGCTCTCGCTAGAGCGTTTGTCGCAAAAAGCGTATACAATATGGCAACAACAACAGCATTGGTTGATAGATTGAAGTCAGACCTTTCGTTGTGCCAAATTTGTGGGTGGGAACAAAGAGGACAAGTTCCAGACGAATCAATTTTTTGTAGGGTTTTTGCTGAGTTTTCAGCATCAGAGCTCCCAAAGCGTGTTCATAATGCTCTGATCAAAAAGGTTTATGAAAACCGGATTATTGGGGATCTTTCTAGAGACTCAACATCTATTAATGCTAGAGAGAGGCCTGCCCCGAAAAAAAAGAAAAGCAAAAAAGCAAAGAAGAGAGGACGTCCAAAAAAAGGGGAGGAAGCCCCTAAAGAATTGAAACGCCTAGACCGACAGTTGAAGATGACCCAACAAGAACGGCTGAACGATCTCCCTAAAAACTGTGATGTAGGGGCAAAAGCCAATAGCAAGGGTAACCGGGAGTATTGGATAGGATATAAATGCCATATTGATACAGCCAATGGAGACATCCCGATAAGCTGCCTTGTAACATCAGCTTCTCTCCATGACAGCCAAGCTGCTATACCCCTAGCTGAAGAAACTGCTAGTAAAGTCACAAGCCTCTATGATCTGATGGACTCAGCTTATGACTGCCCTCAAATTATAGAACATAGCAAAAGCCTTGAGCATACTCCAATTATCGATGTAAATCCTCGTCGAGATGCTCTAGCTAAAGCAGAATTTAAAGCAGAAGCAAAAGCCCAAAAAACAGTCAATTGGAAGCCACCAGAAAAAATAAGATATAATCAGCGCTCATCCGCTGAAAGGGTTAACAGCCGCCTCAAGGATGACTTTGGCGGTAGAATGATTCGCGTTAGAGGTAATGTTAAAGTAGCCTGTCATCTTATGTTCGGTATTCTTGCACTGACTGCTGATGCTTTGCTAAATTTGGTTCGTTAAGAAGCTTAAGCTCCTTTATCAGAATACTTCATCCAACAGGAAAGAGCTTCCTCTTGCTCATAAACAGTCAATTTCAACATATATATTTTTTTAATTCGTCTAAACCAAGGCCGGCTGCTCAGCATTCGAGGTTTTTCAGATTTTTACTGATTTATGAACAGTTTTTCCGTTGAATTTTGCAATTGGCTCTGTTGAAAAACAAATTAAAATCTATACCATTTTATGGATGTTAGATTTTTTGTAAATAGATTTGTTACCTCCCCTGAGGGACTAATCTAAAGTCTCTTCTTTCATTTGATTTATTAGTGTGGGTTCCTCTTTTCTCTGCATAGAGTTTCCCATCGCATGAAGAGAGATACACTTCTCGTCCATCCTCTAACGATAGATTCACATATCCTTGCCCAGCTGGTTTAATCCTAAAGGAACGCCTATCTGAGGAAGTATTGGAATAAGTGCCTCTATTTTGTGCATATAGGGTGTGAGTGCTCGCAGACGTAACGTAAAGCTCTCGACCATCTTGCAGTTTGAATTCAAAGTACTCTTTTTGTCCATCTATGGGGACAATCCTAAAGTTTCTTCGTTTCGGATCTGTATTGGTGTGGGTATTTCTCTTTTCTGCATAGGGGGTTCTGTCTGCAGATGAAACATAGAGCTCTCTTCCTGTTGGGAGCTCTAAACACCAAATATAATTTTGGGCCTTTATAGCAAGACTCCTGATTTCACTCACACTGCTCATGTAAGGAGTTTGTATCATTCTAAATGCTCGCCTTGATTCGTCAGTGTTTGTACAAGTATCCCGCTTCTCCGCATAAAACTTATTATCAGCTGAGGAGCGATAGATATCCCGTCCATCACTTAGTGTTAGGCGGACATGACCATCTATTCTAGACTTGGTAATTTTAAACCGCCTCCTTGCAGTAGCTTTATTCGTATGAGCTCCTCTTTTTTCCGCATAGAGCTGATTGTTTCTAGAGGAAACATAGAGGTTTCGGCCATCTACAAAGTCGAACTCAAAAAGGCCGCTTCCGACTTGAGTAACCGTGAGCTCTTTACTTGCATTGGAAGCAGACAGAGAGTCTGAAAATTTAGAAAAAATACTTCCATTACTTTGATATAGATATCCATTGTGTTTCCCACTACTGGATCCACTGCTAAAGACAGCATAACTCCTTGACTTTAACTCATCGATTTGCTCCTGAAGATGCTTGAATTCATCACCAAACCTCTTTTCGATCTTCTCTAAGATGCGGTCCTCTAATTCATCGCCTTTTTTATCGATCTTTTTATCAATGAGTATCATCAATTTTAAGGATTCAATTTTTTTTTGAGTTTCTTTAATCTTTTTTGGCCATATATTAGTTCCCTTTGCGAGGTTTATACTAAATTCAGCAAGGCCACGTCTTGTTTTATACTCGTTAACTTTTTTGAGGCTAGGATATGATGCCCATTCTTTAAGCATCATTTTATCAAGGTGTTTTATTTCTCTTTCAGATTTTTTAATCGAATCTAAAGCTTTTTGATTCCAGTCACTATACCGTTTAAGGTCTTTTTCTAACTGTATAAGTTGCATTTGATTTGAATTTGTTTGTGTAATTGCTGACATAATTTTCTCCTTTTAAATTGTTTGTTTATTGAAGGACTAACTTAAAGTCTCTTCTGTTACTTTCTTTATTGGTATGGGTTCCCCGTTTTTCTGCGTATAGTTTGCCGTCTGCTGATGAGACATAAACTTCTCTTTTGTCCCCGAGCGATAGGTTGACGCAACCTGATTGAGCGGGAGTAATTTTAAATCTCCTTCGATTTGGACTGGTATTTGTGTATGCATCTCTTTCTTCTGCAAATAAGCAATGGCTTGCAGCAGAAGTGATATAAAGCTCTCTTCCATCGTGAAGTCTGAGCTCAAAGTATCCTTCTTTCCCCGATGCAGGATTGATCTTGAAGCTCCTTCTATCACGGGCTTTATTGGTGTGGGTATCTCTCTTTTCTGCATAGGGAATTCTGTCTGCAGATGAAACATAGAGCTCTCGTTCTGTAGGAAGTTCTAGGGTCCAGTACCTCTTTTGATACTTTTTTATCATGGCATTGATCTGACTGGCACGATCCATCAATGGAGTTCTTTCTAGTCTAAAGTTTCTTAAGGAAGAAACTTTATTTGTCTCCTGTCCACGCTTTGCCGCTTTTAGCTTATTCCCTTCTTTTGAAGATATATGAAGCTCCCTTCTATCCTGTAAAGAGAAGGTAAAATACCCACTTCCAGCATAAGTAGCTTTAAATCTCCGTCTTTCAGATTCAGTGTTGGTGTGTGTTCTCCTTGTTTCAGCATATAAGGTGCTATCTGCGGAAGAGATGTAAAGGTTTTTTCCGTTTAAGAGGTCGATTTCAAAGTACCCCTTTTGGTTTCTGACCGGAATGAGTTTAAATTCTCTTCTAAAAGCTGAGGTATTTGTATAAGCATCTCGCTTTTCAGCGTAGGGTATGCTGTCAGCAGAAGAAACATACAGCTCTTTATCCGCTTGATTTCTAAAGCGGAAGAGGTAGTCTTTGCTTTGCTGAATGAGTTTATCAATCGGTGAAGCGGAGTCTATAGACCTAGCGGCATGGTTATTGCTTGACCCAGGTTTATTTATACCAGAAGATTCTGGGTGCTTATAAGAAAAATCGGCTACTTGACGTGTCATAACCTGGGTAAGGATCTTTTTATAAGCCGTTGTTTTTTCAGATTCATGCTCCATAAGTGCTTGTCCAATGGAAGATCTAAGTTCCATAAGCTTTCCCAGCAATTCACGCTGCTGATAAAGAGGGCGGTTGACTTGATGGTAGGTAGGCAAAGGAGCATAGGAAGAATTTCCTTTATCTGGCGAGAAGCTAATAAACCACTGTTTATTTATCCTTCTATATCCACAGTGCGAACCGAGAACACGTTTAAATATATCTTCCCGATCACCCTTTAATGCATTCCCATATCTCAGTGGAAGAGAGCTGGTTTTTTCCCTAATGTACTCAACGATAAAGTTGTCAAAAAAGGGGTGGTTTCCTCCTTTGATTTGTGCTGTAACAAGGTCTCTTGCTTCTTTAAACTTATGGTGACCAGGACCTTCCGCTAAAATAGGAATGATATAGGGAAGGACTCTATCTCCTCCAAGGAGAGTCTGTTGAGCAATTGTTACTTCAATAAGTTTTTGAAGCTGCTTGAGGATGATTGTTGCACGAGCTCCTGGACGACTAGAGAGAAGCTCTTCAAAGGTAAACAGCCTCCCTCCACTTTTTATAAAAGGAAGGTATTTTTGCATTTTTAAAAGAAGCTCAGAAAACTCAATCACTGTTTCTGGAACTAAATAGTTATATAAGTGGTTGTATACATGTTTGGCATGTTCCAATGAACCGATAGCTTTTTGTTCTGCACTTCTGAATCGATCTTCCCTTTGCTTAAGCCCCTTGTAAGATTTCATTGGAATGAGTAGAGGACTAACATCCCGCCTTGGTCCTTCTGTTAGAAGCTCTTTTTTGAAGAAGCTAATCAAAGGCTGCCATACACACTTATCAAACTTAAGATATGCATCAAGTTGGACTTTATTTTCATTTTCACTTGAGATGGCAAAAAACTTATAGTCATGGCTCAGTGCGCTTTCAAATGCATCAACTGCATTCAGTAGCTTTCTTCCATTTTTATCAGTCACCATAAAACGGTGTAGGCCCTCATAGGAGGTAAAGCGTCCCTCGATAAAATCATACTCTTGAGGAGTTACCTCAAGGCCTTTAAAAACTGCATGAGCATCTCGTATTAACTTAAAGTGGTTATAGACGTTTAACCTTATGCCAAAAAAAATGTACTCTTTAATCTGAGAAATCTCTTTTAGAATATTTTTTTCCGTCTGTTCGATCTGCTGGCTGACAAGCTCGATCCGCTTATAAATTTTATGTTGTCCTTCCATAAGTTGATTCAGGGCTGTGAACATTTTCTGCTGGTTTTTCATAATCTTTTGTTGCCCCTCGGAAAGAGCATTTAGCCCTTTAAAGACTTGATCGAATTGGTTCATAATTTGCTTATGGCGGACCGCTGCAACATCAGGCCCTTTCTTTCCTATCAGCCCGAATAGTGACTGGGCTGCTCCCATAAAGTTTCCAGTCATCGCGTGGATAGCAATGTTACCCACTTGCATCCCAACCTCGACCATTTTTCGTGTTTTTGGAGGAATATATGCGCCAAAGGTATCTGCAGCTTGAAGCAAGATAGATGCACCATTCATCGCAAATTGGGCAGTTCTTATCATCTCCCTTTTTTGAACGGCTGCCTCAAGCATTTCTTTTCTATGAGCCTGCTCAGGAAAAGCCCCCGAACGGATTGCCTCCAGTTGCTTTTCCGGACTTAACTCCCCAAACATCATGTCTTTAACAATATGAATTTGCTGAGCATTATTTAAAATAGCTCTTCTATTTCCCTGAACCCCACCCTGAAGTTTTTTAATCTCCTCATAATTACGTTGAACCCTACCATTTATATGATCCATTTTCCTTCCAAAAACATCTATGTTTTTTTGAAGGCTCTGTACTGCTCGATAGGTTTTCTGTTGGGTTTTCATTAGTCCGGTGGTCACTGCTTCTAAGTTACCTACATCGTGCTGTAGATCTCCAATTTGAGCACCGAAGATGGCTCCCATATTCTGCATATTTTTTTGAAGGGATTCAGCTACATACTGCATTGCAACTGGTTGGGCATTTTCATCAAACTCTGTGAGGCTTTTAGAAGGATTTTCTCGAAGAGAAGAGAAGAGCCGTTCTCTTGCTCGCTCACTTTGCTGCTGCTCAGAAAGAGAGGAATCGGCTAAAATCTGGTTGATGTCATTTTGAAATGCATTTTGTTTAGAACTACTTAACCCTTGAAGATGTTCTGCTAAAATATTTTTAGCAGAAGCCTTTCCCCTTTTATCCATTTCATCAATGGCAAAACCCATGATTTTATCAACGCCCCATTGGGCTGCCCCAACAACAACTTTGCCTGTTCCTACTTTTCCAACGCTGAAGGCTTTATTAAGAACCTCTCTTCCTATGTGCATTGGAACCATTGCTATTTCATGATTCCTCATCCGTTTTTTATATTGATCTGCAAACATCTGGATTTGCTCAAGTTCACTTGCTGATGTCCAGTTTCTTTCATTGGCATCTACCTGGGATGCAAATGCGTTGTCTCCATCTCTTTTTTTGACTTCAAAGCAAACGAGTTGTTTGACATCTAGCGAAGCAGATGATTCTATGATCTTCTGTCTATGGTTTGATAAGTTTTCTACTGACATTGCGCGTCTCCTTGTTAAAAAAAAACCAACAATATTAAAAATGTATTTTTTATGTCAACAAATTTCGAAAAAAATCTAAAATAGTCAATATTTTCCCGTTTGGATACTAGAGAAAGTGTGGTTTTGCGAGGAGTTTTTCTGGATTGTTGTAGATTCGGGGTGTAAGTTGAGCTTGAATTAATGCGTAAGTTGTTTAACCATTTGCGAGTGATCCATAGCAAGAGCAAGACTTTGAGCTTGCATAAGAAGGTGGTGTGTCTTTTGGGGAAGCCCTTTGAGTTTGAAGTAGGAAGCTGCATTGGCAAGCGTGTCGATGTGGTGGGCTTTGCTGGGGGCTGTTAGGAGGAAGGCTTTTTTGATATAGGGGCGTGCTTGGAGGGGGTTTTTAAGCTGAAGGTAGGCTTTTGCGAGCGTGTTGTAAATCTGCATAGCAACAGTGGGCTCGCTGAGGAAAGGGAGGTTTTTTTCAATGGTGTCAAGCCAATCTAGATCTTTAGGCCCCCTCTGTAGCTCGAGCTCTAGAAAATTTCTGGCGACCTCGAGGAAGCTGTTGGGGTTCGCGCACTTTTTTGCAGATTCTAAGGCTTTCTCTAGGTGGCGTGTTGCTTGGGACAGCCTTCCTGTTTTAAGGTAGATTTCCCCTAGGTTATTCCACCCTACCCATACATCTTCTGGAATGTTAGACTGGAGAAGGTGGTTGATGCCCGATTCGATCTGTTGGATGCTTTTTTTCACTTCAACCCCTCGAGTTCCATTGATGGTTCCAAGAAGACACTCGATCCAACCGAGCGTTTGGGGATGGGAGGTTTTTTCCTTGACCTCTGACAGTTTTTGGGTGGCTTCTTCCCAGTTTCCTAGAAAATAGTGGGCCATTCCTTGGTGAAAAAGGGCCTCTAGCCCTTTTTCTTTGGAAGAGAGCGTTAGGGATTTTTCAAACTGGCCGAGTCTCCAGAGGAGATGGGCTTTGAGAAGGGGAGCTTGTAGAGGGGAAGGAATATCTAGAAGCTTTTGTGTTAGGGAGAGCTCTCCAACCTCTAAGAGGATTTCGGCGAGGTAAAGGGCGCTAGGGGTGAGGATACGAGCAGAGAAAAATATATCTGCTCCTTCTTTGAGGGTTGAGAGGTCTTTGGAAAGGATCTGAAATGTATTTTTTAGGGTGGTGTCAAACTTGGGCTCATAACCAAAGCACTTGAGAGTCAGAATAAGACTTTGAGCGGCTCTAATGTTGTTGGGTAGCTTTTCACACTGTTTTTTCCAGTAGGATAGGGCTCCTTTTTTATTGAGCTTAAGTTGCTGAGATTCGACAAATTCAAGGAGACAGTTTCTTGGATGACATTCGCCATTTTCATAGAAAGTGAGCCCTATCTCTTCCAAAAACCTTAAGGTTTTTGGTTTGATTTTAAACGCTTTTAGAAAAAGGGCTTCGTCGATATAGAAACCAGCGGAGTAGAAGGCGGCCATTGCCCGCTTTTCTTCTTTAATACTCTGGTTTTTGGGGGCTCCATGCTCTTGGCTGAGAATGAGTGATAGTTCTTTATCGGTAAGAGGGGGAATATGGTACTCGATGTAGTCGGGGGAGCGAAAGGGAGAGGGAGAAAAAAAGATGGCTCGGAGTTGATTTTTCTTTAGGTCAGCGATCACCTTTTTTGCATTTTGAGGATCAGATGCCTCAAAAAGGAGGAGCTCATGCCGCTTCCTCTTTTCAAGAGGAGCGTTTAAGGGGAGAGGGATGGAGTGGATTTTTAGTTGGGCGCTTAGGGGCTCTCCGATAATCCAAAGGTTTTTTTCTGGGTTTTCGGCAAGAAGATCCTGAATTTCTGCATGGACCTCGGGGCGGACAATGGAGTCGTTTTGGATTGAAGACTCTAAAGGGGGAAAAAGGTCGATTTGGTGGACCCCTATGTTATACATCTCTGGTTCTGGAAGCTCTTTTTTTGCCATCTTTTCTCGCGTCATTTTAAAGAGAGCAGAGGGGGAGAGATCTGTTTTTCGAAGTGTGCTAAGGGTCTCGATCAATGCCTGGGTAAAGTAGCCATAGTGGCTTTCTATATCTTCATAGGAGGGGAAGATTCCTGAGGAAAAGAGGCAAAAGAGGTTTTTTTTTGAGTGAAGTGTCCCCTCCACCTCTTCCTTGAGTTTCGGGTTGAAGATCAGGTTGAGCCTTAAGTGACAGGCATCGATAAAAAGATAGGTATTGGTTGTACTTAAAACTCCTATTTTTAGGAGGAGTTCTTCAAGGCTATAGCCTTTTTCTGTTGAAAAGGCTAAGTAAGACTCGGGAGTCGCTTCTTTTGTCCGGTATCCATGCCCACAAAAATAAAAGAGAAGCTGAAAAGGCTCTTTTTTGTCTGCTAAGAGAGAAAGGGATGTCTCTAAACTCTTCTCGTCTACTTTTCCTGTAAGAAGGGTCACATGACTTTCTGGAATTCCCCAGTGGATGAGCGCTCTTGCAAATGTAATTGCATCACTTTCTGCTGCAGGTAAGGGGGCAGTCGGATAGTCAGAGATCCCAATAATGATCGCAAAGGTTGGGGGCATCAATTTTCACACGGTTGAACGCAAATCTATAGAGAGATTAAAGAAACAAAACTTTATTGTGATCAGATTTTCTAGATTTTTTGACTTAAAAAATATCAAAAATTGACATAAAAAATCATGTTTTGATATAAAGTGTGACAGAACAAATCCTAATAGGAGGAGAGTGTCATGAGTGAATATTTTTATCTTCCAAGTGGACAAAGCCAGAGCCAGCAGACAATCTCAACAGATGAGATTATCTTAGGGATGTATGGTGTGTTGATTCAGCCAGAGTTATTAGGTACTGATTGCCAAGAGAGTGTCGAGGAAGGACTTTAGAAATTGCTCTCTTTGAGCGGGTGGGAATTGACTTGCTTGCTCGTAGAGTTTTGAAACGAGTGTCCCTTTTTGCTTGGCATTTAAGGGGCGCTGCAATTGGGAATTTTTCTCTTCTACAAGAACAACGATATCATTGAGGAGTAAAGAGGCATTTTGAGGGTTTTCTTGGGAGCTTTTTTCTTCTTCTTTTAAAAAGGATTCGGGTTGGATATCTAGGGCTTTTGATACCTTCATTAAATAGTCAAGGGTAAGACTCCGTCTCCCTCGCTCGATTCTTCCCACCTTTTGGTGGTCTTCCCCCATTTTTTCAGCAAGCTTGTTGACAGTCAGTCCTCTAGATCTCCGTACTTCTCGAAGCTTTGAATAAATATTTTTTTCTTCCATACTCATTTAGTGAAGTTTTGGCTTCATTTTAAGCTTTTTTGGTTCATTTGTCAATTAGGAATTAAACGAAGTTTAGGGAAACCTGGGCGTTATCAAGAATTTCCTTGGCGATTGAATGAGGTCTTGACCAAAAGTTATATCCATGTGAAAATGGTCAGAAATGGAAAAGTCTTTTACACGGCGTCTTTATCGCCCCTTAATCGAGCATCATTTTAAGGAATACCGCCAAATGGTTTTTCTTATGGGCCCCAGGCAAGTGGGAAAAACCACGCTCTGCCGAACCCTTCCGGGAGTGGCAGAAAGCGATACAGTTTATCTCAACTGGGATAACCTCGATCATCGAGAGCTTATTTTAAAAGGACCCAAGAAAATTGCCGAAGCGATCGATCTAAATAAGGCAAGAAAACATCCCCCTTTTTTAATGCTTGATGAAATCCATAAATATTCGGATTGGAAAACCCTTCTCAAGGGCTTTTTCGATACTTATTCCCACTATGGGGAGATTAAAATTGTCGTGACTGGAAGTGCTCGTTTAGATGTCTACAAAACTGGAGGCGATAGTCTAATGGGACGCTATTTAAGGTATCGCGTTCACCCTTTTTCTTGCGGCGAGCTCATTACCAGCAGCCCCTTTGAGGGAAAGATCCGACCTCCTTCAAAATTAAATGATGATGAGTTTAATGCTCTTTTTACCTTTGGAGGGTTTCCTGAGCCTTTATTTAAAGGAGAAATGGACTTTTACCGGGGCTGGAGCCAGCTCCGACTCCAGCAACTATTCTATGAAGATGTTCGAGACCTTACCAATGTACAAGAGATCAAACAGATGGAACTTTTAGGTGCTATCATTTCTCAACAAACCGGGTCCCTCTGTAGTTATACCTCTCTCTCGAAAAAAGTGCGGGTCTCGATTGAGACAATCCGTCGATGGCTCAATACCCTTAGACTTATGTACTATTGTTTCACCATTCAACCCTGGTCAAAAAATATCACCCGCTCCCTTTTAAAGGATCCCAAGGCTTATTTATGGGATTGGTCTCTTGTTCCCGACAAAGGAGCTCGTGCTGAAAATTTCATTGCCTCTCACCTTCTAAAGACCTGCCACTACTGGACCGATAAAGGGGAAGGAGACTTCGGCCTCTATTTCTTGAGAGACAAAGAAAAGCGAGAAGTTGACTTTCTTGTGACCAAAAATGATATTCCTTGGTTCCTTGTTGAAGTTAAGCAGTCTAAACAGAGTCTTTCTCCGGACCTTACCTATTTTTTTAAGATGACAGGAGCAAAGCATGCCTTCCAAGTCGTTATGGATGCTCCTTATGAGGAAGTCGATTGCTTTAGCTACGATCGCCCCATAGTGGTTTCTGCAAAAACATTTTTATCTCAACTTGTTTAAAGTAAGTGATTTGACCAATTTCTCATCCATATGAAATTAGTCTTGACCATTTTCATATGGATGAGAAATTGGTCAGGGTGGAAATTTTAAGGTCTAGAAAAAATTGAGAGAAACCTGGGCGTTATCAAGAATTTCCTTAGCGCACGCCTCATAATGGGTCCCCTTCTCTGAATTTCCTAGGCAGTGGTGGTAGAGAGAGAGTTGCTTATAGAGCTGGAACTTCTCCCAGACAAAGGCGTTTTTCATCCAGGGATCGAGGTATCCTTTAAGGAAGTGACCTAGGAGGGCTGGAGTGGGAGGGAAGGGGGTCTCTAGAAGGGGCTCGAAGTGGGCAAGGGCGGCCTCCTCTCCTTCGGTGAGAGCGAGGTAACACCCTTGGAGCATAAAGTAGATCGAGGAGGGGTCCTCAGTGGGCTTGTTTTTCAGCTCTTTGGCTGCTTTTTTGGGGTCTCCTTTGAGTAAAGCTTCCCAGGCAGGGGGAAGGGGAATGTCCAAGGTGAGTTTTTTTTCGTCGGGGTACTTGGTTTTCAGGATAAAGTCGATCAGCTTCGGATAGCCGAGCTCTTGCAGGGCACGGAGGGCATTTTCCAGGAGGAGGAGACGGTGTTTGTAGTCTTTGGGAAGGGGATGGGTCAATTCGTAGAGGCTGGAGGGGCGGGCAAGCCAAAAGGCAAGGTTAATGGCGGTGTGGATCTCCTCTTCTTTTTCGTCGGCGCCACTTGGAAGGGGGGCGATAAAGGGGAGTTCTTCCCAGCTCATCTTAAGATTTTTGATCAGCCGCTTTGTTTCGGCAAGGTGGCAGATGCGGGGAAGGTGGCGGAGGGCGAGGAGGGCAAAGGCATAAGCCCCCATCCGGTTTTTTTGGGCTGTTTCATGGAGGCGGAAAAGGATGTGCTCATCAAGAACATGGCGCAAAGGGTGCTTCGGAAACTTCCGAATGGCGAGCTCTAGACATTTGACCTCTTCTTCGAGATTTCCTTCTGCTTGGTAGACAAGAGATTTCCCCAGATATTCCAAAGGAGCTCCGGGCCCTTTGTAGAGCCGTTCAAATTCGTTGAGGGCACTTTCTAAATCGCCTTCTTGGATAAAGGCATAGCCTGCGCGGAAGATCGCCTCTCGCCCTTCAGGGCGCCCCTTAAAGGAGTGGGCAATTCGGCGGTACTCGGTGATCGCCCGCTCATAATCTTTGTTGAGGAGAAAGGCATCGGGGATGGAGAGGCAGTTAATGAGGACATTTTGACTCCCGGTTGAAAGTTCGATCGGGGAGATCTCAAACTCGGTATCTTTGGAGACAATTCCAAAACGGCCGCCAACAAGGGGAACATGGCTCGTATAGGAGAGCTTTTGCTCCCCATTAATGGTGAGGGTGATTTGGTTCTCTTGCCGCTGGGCTGCGATGGTGTAGGGGACCCCTGGCTCTAAAAAGAGATCATCGATGCGGGAGACCTCGATATTATCGCGGAAGAGCTTGGCACCTGGGTTTTCTTTTGAGCCGATCCAAAAGAGGTACCCCTTTTGTAAACTCTGTTGTCCACTGTTTTCGGGAACGCACATGAGAATCCCGATTCCGCCCCCTTTTTCTTCGATCTGGATCTTTGTTTTGACCTGAATATTTCCTGAATAGGAGGCTTTGGAAAGGGTGAGGAGGATCCACTCCATCACCCCTGCGTAACGGGAAATGGCCATCTGCTTGGTGAGCATGACCGTTTCCTGAAACTCCCAATCTTTTTCTTCATGGATGTTGAAGGTTTCGGCGGGGACCCAGTCGGGACGTCCTTGAATGTAGAGTTGAAGCTCGTTAATGATTTCTCCTACTGAATCGAACCGCTTTTCTGGGTTGGGGTGGAGGCAGCGGTGAACAATCCGACAGAGCTGCTGAGTAATGTCTCGATAGGGAGCCTCTTCTTGGGGATCGATCCGGGGTTCCGCCCCATGTTTCATGAGCTGCTCGCGCCACGCTTTAATCGTGTCGGGCCGCCTGTAGGGGACATGAAGGGTAAGCATAAAGTGGAGGATGACTCCTAGAGAATAGATATCGGTTTTAATCGATGCGGGCTCTTTAAAGGCTCGTTCGGGGGCCATATACTCGATCGTTCCGGCAGCACCGCGGGGGTTGGTTTGCCCTTCAGCGCGGGGCGCATCTCCATTCTCTTCTTCAGGGTTGTAAATGTGTGTAGCAACCCCCCAGTCAAGGATGGTCACCTCGTTATGCTTTCCAATGATGATGTTGCCGGGCTTCAAATCGCGGTGGATAAATCCTTTCGAATGGGTATACTCAACCCCTTGGCAGATATTTAAGAAGACGAGCATGAGTGAGGGGATCGAATGTCCCATCACGGTCGGGGGAAGTCCTTGCTGGTCGGCAAGGCGGGCTTTAATGAGGATCATTTGCAACGTCTCTCCCTCTAAGAAGGGCATCGTATAGTAGAGGTCCTCTTCCGACTCGCACAGCTCATAGATAGGAATGATCGCGGGATGGGCAAGTTGTGCGGGGATCCGCACCTCTTTTTTAAACCGGATGCGGGTTTTTTCTTTCCCTCTCCGTTTCGGAGCAATCCGTTTAAGAGCGACTTTTCGATCGCAGACCGGATCGTGGGCCAAAAAGACCTCTCCCATCCCTCCCGAACCGATCATTTCAAGGAGGGTGTAACGTCCTAATTGCATGGGGAACTGATACTCATCTGCCATGTCAGCACCATACCAAACACTTTCCCCTTTATTCAAACGAAAAGTCATGCTATATTCCGTTTCATGGCAAAAAAAGAGATAATTCTAACCGGTGACCGACCCACAGGCCCCCTCCACTTGGGCCATTTTGTCGGCTCCCTCCGCTCCCGCGTCGAGCTGCAAGAAAGCTGCGACCAATATGTGATGATCGCCGATATGCAGGCGCTGACCGACCATGCTAAAGAGGCTGAAAAGGTGCGGGCAAGTGTCTTTCAAGTGGCCCTTGACTACCTCGCTGTTGGGATCGATCCCGCCCAGTCAACCCTCTGTATTCAGTCATGCATCCCCGCCCTTTCTGAGCTCACCATGTACTACCTTAACCTCGTCACCTGGAACCGCCTGAAGCATAACCCCACCGTGAAGCAAGAGATCGTCCAAAAAGGGTTTGGAGAAAGTGTCCCCGCCGGCTTTATGACCTATCCGATCTCCCAAGCAGCTGACATCACCGCCTTCCGCGCGACCCTCGTTCCCGTTGGAGAAGACCAAAAGCCCATGATCGAGCAGACCAATGAAGTGGTCCGCGCTTTTAACCGCACTTACAAGTGCGACGTTTTAGTCGAAGCCAAAGCGCTTATCCCCAAAATTGCCCGCCTTCCCGGAATCGACGGGCAAGCCAAAATGAGCAAATCACTGAATAATGCGATCTACCTGAGCGATGGTCCCGATAAAGTTGCCAAGAAGGTGAAGAAGATGTACACCGACCCCAACCATTTAAGGGTGGAAGACCCCGGTAAGGTCGAGGGAAACCCCGTCTTCAGCTATCTCGATGCCTTTGGAACCGACCTCGAGAAAATTGCCGAGCTTAAAACCCACTACGAAAGGGGAGGATTGGGTGATGGAACGGTCAAAAAATATCTACTAGAAGTCTTCCTGGAGTTCCTCGAGCCGATCCATAAAAGACGGGCCAATTTTGAAAATGATGAGGCCGGTGTCATGGAAATTCTTAAAAAGGGGACCGAAAAGGCTAATGAAACCGCCTCCAAAACACTTTCTGCTGTCAAAAGAGCAATAGGGGTTGACTACTTTCTTTAAAAGTTTTTATAATCGGTGCCATGAATGTGCCACCCGTTGATTCAGATCCGCCTCTTATTCCTCCGGAGGAGATAGATCAAACTCCTCAACAGGAAGAGGTTAAAGAGATTTCCTCGACCTCAGTTTTTCATGTTGAACTCAAGGCAATTATTGCAACAGGTGGTTCTAAAGAAATTTATATTTCTGAGCTCAAAAAAGCGTTTGGTTCGACGCTGATCGACCGGATTATTGGGACAGGTTTAACCAAAAAATGGCCTGAAAATCTTGAGCGGAAGCACTGCATCGAGTTTTTAGGAGCGATTGGCCATCAAGTCACTCTAGATGACTTAGAGGAGGCCTTTGCCCAGATCAAAAGTGGAAAGATCACCTGGACCATTTTGCACCAGGTGCAGATGCCCACCCTTCGTTTATGGTGGAATACCAATTTTCAAGGGCTTCCCACCTACTGGAAAAATCAGATTTTAACCCTATTTAGAAATGGAACTCAGGTCCTCTTGCCAGAGACAGAACTTCCCTTGGGGGCAGAACTCTATCGGACCGGAACCCATAGATATGGAAACGTTGCCTATACCCACTATGACCACCTTGTGCGGCAGCTTGCAAAAAAAGGAGACCGTTCCCGCGCTGAGTTTTTCTTAGCGTCGCGCGAACTCATTGCAAAAAGAATTGCCTACACGAGACCTGAAAATGTCCATGATGGAGCTTTGGTGCCTATCTTTAGAGAAGAGAAGGGGAAGCTGGTCTATTACAAAGTGGCGGGTCAAGTCCACATGAAAGGGTTCCACGCCTACCTCTTTACCCCTCTTGTTTCCGACCCCAAGGATCCCGCGATTCTCGTCTATCGGGGAACTCAGGGAGCAGCAAGTGTGCAGCGCGATCTCGATCCAACAGGGGTGGGGAAAAGCTCTTTTCTTAAGATGGCCCCTCAGGTGCGGGCAATGCTGGAGAAAACAAACTCTGAAAAGTTAGAGGTGATCGGCCACTCCCTAGGCGCTGCCGATGCCAGTCGGACAGTTGCCTTTCTTCTCGACCCGACAGCAAAGTGTCCTTTTAAGCAGATTTCCCTTTATGCCTAT
Organism: Candidatus Neptunochlamydia vexilliferae; assembly: GCF_015356785.1. Classification (NCBI taxonomy): domain Bacteria; kingdom Pseudomonadati; phylum Chlamydiota; class Chlamydiia; order Parachlamydiales; family Simkaniaceae; genus Candidatus Neptunichlamydia; species Candidatus Neptunichlamydia vexilliferae. Next base: position 16,699 of record NZ_JAAEJV010000002.1, read on the forward strand.
TGTGCGCCCAAGCTCGATATTGCAACGATTGAAGAGTGGCGGCGTCATCTAAAAATTGCCCAGCTCCTAGAAAAAAGACCGACCATCGAGTTGAACTTTGCGGAGCATGAGAAGGACTTTGTGACCTGGACGGGGAGTTCGAATCTCACAGGGGAGGAGAGCACCTTTGTCCATACCAACTATCTTATTGTCAGTTCTAAGTCGGGCAGCGCCAAAAATCACCATACCCGTCCCTTTTTTAAAGAAGGAAATTTTGACTTTGAGACCGATAAACGGACCTTTCGGCTTCTCCAAAGTTTCCCCCATGGGGAGCTTGCTAAACATATCGCCGAACTCGAACGGATCAAAACCACCCATCCCTGGCTTCTCACCCTTAAGGGGCTATTTTTTACCCAGCCCTCTCAAGAAGAGCTTGAAGCGCGCATTGCTGAGATGGAAAAGGCCCGTAGCCAAGTGCAGTCGATCGAAAATGGGCAGTCTTGGATGGTCTGGTCGGCTGGCCGGGCTGCCGACTATACCGTCCGCGCCTTTGGTTACTATACCTTCCGCGGTATCCGTGCCATCACCGGAGGTTAAAGATGTCTACCACTACTAGAGTTACACAATGGTATTTTTCGGTTGGAGTTGCTAATACAGTAAACGCTCGCCTTATTTTTGAAAGAGAAGAAGAGCAACTCCAAGCAAGGCTAGAACTGCTTACGAATGAACTATGGGAGAAAACCAAGATCATCATTCCTGTAAGCAACATGGAGGTTGACCGAGTCAGCTTTGCTGAGAAAGCAAGAATCGTAATCGATACCAAGCAATGCTATCAGGGCAAGGAAGAGCAAATGGATAGCCTAAGCCTCGATGAGCAAAAAGCCATTCTTGATAAACTTGAGCCAAATGGTCTTTTTCGCATTTCAGCTGATTTAAAAGAGAGAAGTTTAAGGATCTTTATTCCCTGATGGTCCCCATTAGTTGCTTGGCAACGAAGGTGGTCCAGGCTCAGTTGAAGTAAACCTTTATCTCGTTTCTATGCCCATCAAAAACGCGTGGAAAACTGGCTATATCAGAGTGGTCTGCAATAACCTGCTCTAAATTTTCCAATTCATTGACTTCTTTTGGAATAATTGTCATTTTTGATCCCATTAAATCTAAATACTTTATTTTATTTAGATGATTCTTATTTTTTTGTATTAATTCACGGATCTGCTTGGCTTCCTTGCTTTCTTGATTTTGGTCCTCCAAAAGAGGTCGAAGATGGTCGTTCCAGAATATACTTAAATTAGTATCCATCCAAGCGTCGATGTTTTCCTTGATATAAGCACTTAGCTTAATAAGCTGGGAGAATGCTATGTCTAAATCTCTAAATTGTTCCTTGCTTTTGGCAAGTTTTTTTATTTCGTTGTCAAAATAAAACGATTCAGTTAGGTGGGTATACAGATTTTCTAAGTTTGTTTTGCCTAAATTTTCTATAGAGAAAAAAGGCGTTATATTACCTTTGTCTATATCGGCAATTGCTAGTTTCAACCTTGTTGAGGGGAGATGTTTGTAAATGGTTTTGAGGTTCTCTTGAATTGCTTTCTTATTTGTAATAGAAGGACTATAAACTAGGTGGGTTTTTTTGGTGGCATTTATTGATGAGCATGACATTTTGGGCCTCCTAAGCTAATAAACAAAGGTTATACTACTTTGCTTATTGACTTTTTATCAATAAAAAACTTGCGCGTTTTTTTTGTTTGGCACCTATTTTTCTTCATCATTGGTGTCGACTTCGATCGTGTTGTCATCATTGCCGGCACTCTCTTCTTTGGAGACCGTGGTGACCCACTCCTTGCAGAGGATGTAGACCGCTGCCATGATGAAGAGGACGGGAAGGAGAACCTTCCACGAGATGTTAAACTGGGCGATGATGAAAAAGCCGACGAAGACAAAGAGGGTGAGGAAGGCGTCGCTTAACCGTCCCCAGAGGAACTGCTTGAGCGCTAGGGGCACTCCAATGACAAGCATAATCGCCGGCCACCAGGACTCGGTGAAGAAGATAATGGCCAGCCCGATCAAAAGGAGGGCAGACGAAAGGGCTTTGGCTTTGTTTTTTGCAATCAGTGGTTTTTTCATATTACCTATGGAGGAGTCTATGTTTTTTCTTCTCTACTTTTTTCCTTTTGGGGGAGACAAAAGAGCTTTTCTTCTCGGAGATGATCGCTTCAGGATAAGCGCGCATCTTCTCGACTTGAGTGCTGGGGAAAAACTCGGCAAGGATCTTAGGGGCATCGTCACCCCGCTCTGCCATTTGCTTGGCGCTATAGAGGCAAAGGCCCACCCCTGGTCCCACGCCATACCCTTCGAAGATCGCGATGTTTCCCTTGATGCTCACGTTAAAGTCGTTACTTTTGAGCTTATCGGCGCCGATAGCCTCTTGCAAGGTGGTAAAGTCGATGTTTTCCTCATGACTTCCGTCGTGGAGGCGGGTGGCGTAGACTTTGCCTGAGGGGTGGTCGACAAAAAGATCAATCCCTGTCACCCGGTTGGTTTTGACCACTTTGGCAAGCTCTTGCGTTTCGATGGTGAGCGACCAGTGGCTATCTTGTCGCCCTTTTCCAACGTAAGGGGATGCGACACCTGCAGGGGTGGTGGTATTTTTTCGGAAAATCGAAGAGTAGCTGGCCGTTTTTCCAGCGCAGTTTTCGGTCCAGGAGCTGGGAAAAGGTTGCTCTTCAAAGGTCATCACTAGGTGGCGGGTGTTGTCAACGGCCCGGTCAACCCCAATGTTTTGAAGGGTAAGCCCCATTCCCGAATAGCCCACAGCGTCGGCTGTGACGTGCCAAAAACTCTCATAGTTTAAAAGGGCCCGGTAATAGGCATCGGTCCGAGCGATGATCGCGAGAGCATCCATGACGTTGATGGGGAGGTTTTCCCCGACCTTTTCTGAGAGGGTGGCCTTGACATAGCTTTCGACATCGACTTCGTTAATGACACTGAGCTTTCCCTCGACGTGGTAGATTTCGATGGCTCCTCGGTATTGGACGCCGTCCACTAGGAAAGTGGTGTTGGCACTTGTCGGAACCACTTGAAGTTGGAAAATCCCTAGGAAATTTTCACCCCACTTGATCCCTTCTTCATGGGGGTAGAGGTAAAACCGCTTGCCCCACCGTCCCGAGCTTACCCGCTTTCCATTTTCAGGATTGTAAACGGCAAAGGGGCCCCGCGCTTCTAAGAGGATCCCTTCCGACTCTTTCTCAAGAAGGACCTTGATCGTTGCAGGTTTTTCCTCCTGTGGAGCTGGCGCACAAAAAGCGAAAATGGGGAGGATAAAAAGAAATAGAAATTGTTTCATGAACCTATCCATAAGTTACAATGCTCTTAATTTTGAATTGATTTCTAGCAGATTTTTGGAAACTGATTTGAGGACATTGTCCACAAGACAAGGCCGAGAAATCAGCTTCCAAAAAGCGGCAGAAAGCATCGAAAGGAAGGGTATTGGAATTTGTGGATAGGCTCATATTTTTCCTAAGTGTTGGTAAGCAAGTTTTGTTGCCTCTCTTCCTCGTTGGGTTCTCTTCAGAAGTCCCTGCATGATAAGGAAGGGTTCGTTCACCTCTTCAAGGGTTGTTGCCTCTTCTCCAAGGGCGGTTGCAATCGTGCTGATGCCGACCGGGCCTCCCTGGTGATGGTCGATAATGTGTTCTAACATCCGCTTGTCCATCTCGTCAAGGCCACGGAAGTCGATGTCGAGCATCTCAAGAGCGGTCCGTGTGGCGATTTTATCGAGCTTATTGTCGTTACGCATCTGGGCATAGTCACGGACCCACTTGAGAAGGTTATTGGCAATCCGTGGGGTTCCGCGCGCGCGGCGGGCAATTTCAAAGATCGATTCGCTATTAATTTCAACGCTAAGGATCGATGAGGAGCGGGAAAGGATCTCTGAAACGATATCGCTATCGTAGTAGTTGAGGCGGCAGTTAAAACCAAAGCGGGAGCGTAAAGGGGCGCTTAAGAGGCCCATCCGCGTTGTTGCCCCTACCAAGGTAAAGGGGTTGAGCTTGACCTGGACGCTGCGGGCTTGAGGGCCAGAGTCAAGGAGGAGGTCGAGGGTAAAGTCTTCCATCGCCGGATAGAGGTACTCTTCAACCGTCTTATTCAAGCGGTGAATCTCATCGATAAAGAGGATGTCCCCTTCCTTTAAATTGGTTAAAATTCCTGCCAAGTCAGCAGGCTTTTCTATGGTAGGGCCTGAGGTCGTGATGAGGCTCGTTCCCATCTCGCAGGCAACGATATTTGCAAGGGTTGTTTTCCCCAGTCCTGGAGGGCCGCAGAATAAAGAGTGGCCTAAAGCTTCGCCTCGCTGCTTAGCAGCGCCGATGAAAACTTCGAGTTTCTCTTTTACAGCAGGTTGCCCAACAAAGTCTTTTAAGGATTGGGGACGGAGCGTTTGCTCAAGTTTTTGATCTCTCTTTGTCCAGGAGGATTCTACAAAAGGTGGTTTTGTCATAATGCGGTCAATATTTTATCTGGGTTCATATGAGAAAATAGTAGCAGGAAAAGGATTTCAAGCGCTATAAAAAAGAGAAAAAATCTAACCAAGGGATACGGATGAGTTTGCGAGAAGATAAATGGATTAGACAAATGGCCCTCGAAGAGGGGATGATCGAACCTTTCGTTGATTCTCAAGTGAGAAGTGTCGAAGACCGAAAAATTGTCAGCTATGGGCTATCGAGTTATGGGTATGATGTACGTGTAGGGAACCGCTTTAAAGTGTTTACCAACGTTCATAATTCGATCGTCGATCCGAAAAATTTTACCGAAGATGCCTTTGTCGACATCGAGGGAGATGCTTGCATCATTCCTCCCAACTCCTTTGCTTTGGCATCGACCGTTGAATACTTCCGCATTCCCCGAAATTGTCTCACCATTTGCCTAGGGAAATCGACCTATGCCCGCTGCGGAATCATCGTCAACGTCACCCCTTTCGAGCCTGAGTGGGAAGGACATGTCACCATTGAGATTTCAAACACCACCCCCCTCCCGGCTAAAATTTATGCCAATGAGGGGATTGCCCAGGTCCTTTTCTTTGAGGCTAAGCAGTTGTGTGAAATTTCTTATGCAGACCGGGCAGGAAAGTATATGAAGCAGCGTGGGATCACTGTCCCAACCATGTAATGAAAACGCTCCTTAGAAACTGGTGGGTGATCGCCTTTATCTCAATGGTATGGGCGGTCTATGTTCAGGCGATTCATAAGAAAAACCGGGACCTTGCGATCCTAAAAGAAAAAGTAGAGCGATTGACCTTGGCAAAAGAGCGAGCTCTCGAAGAAAAAGAGGAACTTCTTTTAAGGATGGAAGCAGGGGAAGACCCCGAGTGGCTCGAGCTCGTGCTAAAAGAAAAGCTCGGTGTCGTTGCTGAAAAAGAGCGCAAAGTGGTATTTGAATGACCTTTCTCATTATCCTCTTAGCTGTTCTGATCTTTACCTCTGGTTTTCTATCCGCTTCAGAAACGGCCCTTTTTTCCCTCTCATCGATGAAGGTGCGGGCCTTCCGCCAAGGGGAAGATAAGAGGGGACATCTTATTGCCCGTCTCCTCTCTCAGCCTCGCAAACTCCTTGTCACCATCCTTATGCTCAACGTGGTGATGAACATCCTTGTTCAAAACGTGGTTTCGGGCCTTTTTGGCTCCCTGACTAGTTGGACGCTCACCGTAGGTATTCCCCTCCTCCTCACCCTCATCTTTGGAGAGGTGATCCCCAAGTCGATCGCCTATCCGAAAAACACCTGGATCGCCTACCAAGCCGCCCCCTTCCTGCGAGGGGTTGAGTGGCTCTTAAAACCGCTCCGCGATGCCATTACGTGGGTCACCACCTGGATCTCTAAGTTCTTTTTCTTTTACCTTAGGCGCGAAAAAGAGATTGCTATCGAAGAGCTCAAACTCGCGCTCCGTACCTCCCAAGAAAAGGGGGCGGTGACCACCGAAGAGGCAAAACTTGTCCGCGGCTATCTCAACCTGGAGGAAGACCTTGTTAAAGAGCTCATGTGTCCAAGAAATGAAGTCCTCTTTTTCGATATTAACCGCCCCCTAGAAGAGCTCATCCACCTCTTTGTCGATGAAGAGTGTACCCGGATTCCTGTGTGTAATGGAGATCTAGAAAATGTCTTAGGGATCATGACGAGTGGCAGCTTTTTCCTCCATCGGGACCGCTTTAAAAGGACTCATGACATCGTCCCTTTCCTTCGCAAGCCCCACTTTGTTCCCGAGTCGATGCTGAGCCGGGCCCTTCTCAAACAGTTTTACAAACTCGAAGAGACCCTCGTCATGGTGGTTGACGAATATGGCTCCATCTCAGGGCTGATCACCCTAGAGGATCTCGTTGAAACGGTTGTGGGTCAAATCGTCGATCGGCGCGATGAAAAAAGTCACTACACCCGCCCTTCAGAAGAGATCGTTATCGCTAGTGGAAAACTCGAGCTCATCGAGTTTGAAGAGATCTTCGACTACCACTTAGAGAGTCCCAATAACATGGCAACGATCGGGGGGTGGCTCACCGAAGAGCTTGGGGACATTCCCAAAAGTGGAACCAAGATCGAGCGGCACGGATTTCTCTTCCATGTCCTTGCCTCCGATGTCAACCGGGTCCGCCGCGTTTACATCCGTCGCCTCAAAGGGATAAAAAAGCATGAGTGAATGGACCTTTTTCCTCCTCCTTGTGATCGCCTCGCTCATTGTGCAAGGGTTTTACTCGATGCTTGAGATGGCCTCGGTCTCTTTTAACCGGGTCCGCCTCCAATTTTATGTCAGCCAAGGGAATCGGCGGGCCAAGTGGCTCTCTTCCCTTCTGAATAACCCCACCCGCCTTTTTGGAACGACCCTTATCGGTGTCAATGCCGCCATGCAGTTTGGTTCCGAGTGTGCCCGCCGCTTTTATGCCGCCCTCGAGCTCAGCCCCGACTGGGCCCCCATCTCCCAGATCTTTGTTGTCCTCATCTTTGCCGAACTCTCCCCCATGTTTGCCGCCCGCCGCTACGCTGAAAACGTCTGCATGCTCGGGATCCCCATCCTCTATCTCACCTCCTTTATCCTCCGCCCCATTATCTTCCTCCTCGATCTTCTATGCCGCTTCCTCAACTTTGTCTTTGGCGTGAAAACCCGCTCCGGCCTCTACCTCTCACGAGAAGAGCTTCAAAAAGCGATCGAAGAAAGGGATGATAGCCCGAAAGAAAAGCTCGACCCTGTCCTCATGAATATCTTTTCCCTCAAAAACAAAACGGCCAAAGATCTCATGGATCCTTTAGGGGAGATGAAAACCCTCCCTGCCCAAGAAACGGTCGCTGCCCTGAAAAAGCGGCTTGGCCTTCAGCCCTTTCCCTTCGTCCCTCTCTACCATAAAAACCCGAAAAACATCGTTGCCATTGCCTATCCCCGCGACCTCCTCCGCCTTCCTGACGAAACCCCCTTACGCTCCCACGCCCGCTCTCCTTGGTTCATCACTGAGAAAAATACCATTCTCGATATCCTTAAAGAGTTTCGCAGCAACAACCAAAGCCTTGCCATTGTCCTCAGCGAGCGAGGCCAAGCGATCGGCACCCTCACCCTTGACGCCGTTGTTGATGAAATCTTTGGAGAAAGGGATGACTGGATCTCCTTTGGGGAGTATGCCCCCGAGATACGAAAAAAAATCCTTGTTGACCGCTCCTTTCCTGGAAGTACTCCCGTTGTCAACATCAACCAGTGGCTCGCTATCGACCTCCCCATTTCCAAAGAGGGAGCGACTCTCGAAGATCTCATGGAAAAAGAGATGGGTCACCGCCCCGACCGGGGCGACGCCATCCGCATCGAGGCTTTCGAGCTCTCCGTAGAGGAGAGCTCACTGATTGCCGGCCGCACCATCCTCATTCGTTCTTTAAATTAGATATTCCTATTAAATGGATAGTATGTGATAATCACTCGGTAAATAACCGGAAAATCTCATGTCAAGTATTTCACCTATTAATAACTTCTCTTGTCCTAACCCGTCTTCCCTTAACTTAGTCGAGGAGATAAAAACCCTTTCGAAGGACAAGTTGATTGAAAAGGCAAAAAAGAATTATAGCAAGTTTCATCAAGTGGATAACCTTTTGCCCGATTTGATTTCAGAAGGGTTGTACTCTAAGGCCCAAATTTTAATAGAAAAGATCCAATTAGTACCCATCGTAGATAAGATAAAAGGTTGGTCACCTTTACACTATTTAGCAGATACTGTTGGTGCAAATGATGAGAATATTGAAGAGGCCTTAAAGCTTGCTAAATACCTTTGCAAAGAACAGTTAATATTAGTTGCTTTCAGTGGAAAAGGTAGCCTTCACAACGTTTTAGATCTTTGTAACAATGAGACGCTAAAAAATTGTATCTCCGGCCTTTTCAGAAAAAGGTGGAAGGAGAATCCTGATGAGCAGATAAGATCCCTCTTAAGGTTTGCCATTGAGAAAGGGCTGACTTCAATTAGCTTGCAAAATTTTGTTAAAAATATAGACAACGAAGCCGAGCTTTTTAAATACTTATGCTCGATTCATCCAAAAACCAAGAATGAAAAAGAAAATATAAAAGGAATTAGTGCCCTTTTTATTAAGCACCATACGATTTCTCTGCCTTTGTTAAATAAAGCTTTAAATTGCTGTGACGATCAAGAAATACAAGTCTTTATTGCTAATAAATTTGGAGAAAAAAATAAAGATCTTTTCCCTTCATCAAGCACAAATGGAAAAAAGCTCCATTTAAACAGGACAGATACTAGGGATGTATTGAAATTTTTTCAAAGCAAATTAAATAAAGAACAGACAAGCAAAGGCAAACAACATCAGAGATTTAGATGTTCTAAAAGCAAGTCTTTCCCTTCTGTCTCTTTTAACTCACCCTCCAACCAAAAAATTAAGGGCGATGAAGGACCAATGATTAATAAGACTCAGATGATAGCCCTTTTAGTTTTACTGGGGTTAGTAGCCTTGGGGATTTGGCGCTGGAAGGCTATATCTGCAAGAAAGGCATCCTAAGCCTTTTGACGAGAGAAGCGACCGTTTCGGTCGCTTTTTTTATTTCCTCAGGGGTGTTCATCCTTGAAAAGGAAAAGCGCAAAGAGGAGGCAGCACGTTCTTTGGAGTAGCCCATGCCGAGGAGGATGCGGGAAGGCTCAAGGGCGCCAGAGGCGCATGCCGAGGCGTGGGAAGCGGCGATCCCTTCCATATCGAGGGCAATGAGGAGCGACTCTCCTTCGACTCCAGGAAAGTAGAGGTTGCTGGTATTGGCAATTCGAGGGCCATCCCCATTAATTTCTAGGTCAGGGATCTCTCGCAGGAGCTCTGACTCAAAAAGCTTTCTGAGTGACTGGAGGTAGGGGAAGGGATTTTCCTCTGTCAGTAGCTCGATGGCGCGGGTCACTCCGACAATGGCGGGGAGGTTTTCGGTGCCGCCGCGCAAGTTTTTTTCTTGGCCACCGCCGGTGATCAGGGGAGTTAACGGTGTCCCTGTGCGAAGATAGATAAAACCGACCCCTTTCGGGCCATGAAATTTGTGAGCCGAAAAGGCCATGCCGGTCACCCCATCGGGAATGGTGAAGGGCTCTTTACCTAGAAGGGCGACGCTATCGACGATGAAGGGAATACCGGCCCGTTTGGCAAGGGAGGCCCACGTTTCGAGGTCGATCTTAACACCGGTTTCGCTATTGACGGCAGAAAGGATCAGAAGGGTTGCCCCTGCGGGAAGGGTTGTTGGATAGGGAGCGCCGTGAGTATCAACGGGGAGGGTGGTCACCTGGGCACTTAAACTTTCCACGGTATGGTGAATGGCGGCATGTTCGATGGCGGTGGTGACGATGTGGCGGGTATCGAGGCCGCGGATGAGGAGGTTGAGCCCTTCGGTGCCACCAGAGGTGAAAAGGATTTCACTCGATTTGACCCCTAAGCAATTGGCAATTGTACTGCGACTTTGTGACAAGACCTTTTTCCCTTCTTGTCCAAAGGAGTGGAAGCTGGAGGGGTTATGAGGCAAGGCAGCAAGCTCCGCGATCATCGCATCTAGGACGGTGGGATCAAGCGGTGTTGTGGCATTATTGTCGAGATAGATTCTCTTTTTCATTAGCTTTGATTGTTACGACAGTGACGTTGTCGTGACCCCCCTCTTGTTTGGCTCTTTCGACGAGCTGAGTCGTAGCACTTTTGATATCCTTGGCATTTTTTAAAATCTCAGCGATCTCTTTGTCGCTCACCTGGTCGGTGAGACCGTCGCTGCAGACCAAGTATATATCATTGGTCATTACGGGGGCAATATGGATTTCGGCTTCGACATCGTTTTGGGTGCCGATCGCCCGTGTTAAGACATTTTTAGGGAGCTTTTCTAATTCTTCTTTAGAGACTTGCCCTTGAGCAAGCATCTCATTGGATAGGGAGTGATCGAGGGTGAGCTGTTCGAGGGTTCCACCTCGGAGGCGGTAAACGCGGCTATCGCCCACATGGCCATATATGAGGGAGCGCTCGTGGAAGAGGAGGGTGCAGAGGGTGGTTCCCATCCCTTGGTAATCCCTTTTTTTAGTCCCGAGGTGGTGGACCCAGCTATTGGCATTTTCAATGCAAAGCTTGCTAAAAGAGGAAAGATCAAAAATATCCCACTCTTTTTCCCTTGAGATGAAGAGTTCTTCGATCGAGGCGGAGACGAATCGGACCGCCTCTTTGGCAGCGATTTCTCCAGCATTGTGTCCTCCCATCCCGTCGGCCAAAGCAAAAAAGGCATGCTCCTTCATGTTGAGGAAGATATCTTCGTTATTTTTCCGCACAAGACCGACATCGCTTATGCCATAAGAAGTCAGAGAAAAGGCGCAACGATTCATGGTTTTTTCAAGACCTCCATGATTCCTGTTTGGGTTGGGTTTAAACACTCTCCTAAGGTGAGGAGAAGCTTTGAATCAAAGTCATAGATGGCATACAGAAAAGGGCGATTGACCTCTACTGAAAGGTCAGCTGCTTCTTTTTCCAAGCTAAAGGCGCTACTGGGTGCTGCCGTTGCGAAAATGCCCCCCTCATCGATTGAGAGGACACTTTCATGAAAGGCTTTGCTAATCCGAAGATCTTTTTTTCCGTCGATTCCCAAAAAGTCGGCCTCTTTCGTGAGGGCATCTCGGATCCCCAACGTTTGCAGTAACGGGGTAAGGTTGAGCTTGTGACTGATGATGAACTTGGGAAGGGTGAGCTCAATAGACCGTTTTTGGAGCTTGTTTAAGTAGGCCAAAAAGTCTTCAGGGGCTTTCTCATCTTGAGCGTAGAAAAAGTTGTAGAGCTCCCCTTTTTCCTTGGGGAGGAAGAGGACAAACGCGAGGCGGGCATTGATGTTTTCTAAGGGGAGGGCAACAATCTGACTCTTTTCATCTTCGAAGTAGTAGAGGGGAGCGATCTGTTTCATCATGGGGCACTGAATCGTCTCTCCACCTGCTGTTTGAAAGGGGCGAGAGCCCGTATTTTGAGTGGGGAAGGGACTTTCCCAATTGCCGACGATAAAGAGGCTGTTGAGAAGGAGCATTTTTGCGCTCCGAGGGATCTCAGAGGGAGAAAGGAAGTGGGCAATTTTTTGATAGGAGCGGTCGTAGACCCATTGATTAATCTCTCCAACAGCAGCGCCAGGCCTTTCGAAGTTGATATTGCGGATCTCTCCTTCAAAGTCTTTTTTGATGACACTTTTGTAAGAGGAAAGGACATTTGTCCCAACAGGAACCCAGAGGCTGTTTCCCACCCGGAGCTTTTGAGCCCCTTGCATCAGTTTGCCCACAAGAGCTTGGTAAGCAGGGCCCGCTTCTTCTTGAGAAAGGGTGAGGTTAAGCCCCTTTTTGATCTCGGTGGCGGTGGTCCCTTTGGCTCCCACGTAGGTGGTGAGTAAAGAGGCGTTGATCGCTAGAGGGGAGATGACAGTATTTTCATTTCTTTCCATGAGATAGTAAAGAAACATCCCCGTCCGGTTAAAACCTTCGGATAGGTCTCCCCAAAGAGAGCAAGTCAAGAAAAGCGCGGCGCTGATCAGCAGCTGTCGCATGTACCATCCTCAATCAAATTCAAGTTAAAAATATACGCATAACACTTATTGAATTGAATGTCATGTGTAAAGCGATCGGAGCGAGTAAAGAGCGCTGCCTTTCATAGAGGAAGGCGAGGAAAAAAGAAAATGTAAATAAAGAGAAAAGGAGGGGGACGTTGCTCACCCCTTGCTGCGGCGCAAAGTGGAAAATTGCAAAGATGGCGGAGGAGAGGATGAGCGCCCCCACTTTACCCATTTTTTGCCGGAGGTAAGTATAGAGAAAGCCGCGGAAGACGAGCTCTTCAATGACTGGGGCAAGCACCACCATGGCAACAAGGGCGATGACTAAAAGAGAAGGGGAGTCCTTGACCAATTTTAAGAAGAGGACCGCAAGTTGATCCGCCCCCTCTTTTCCTGTGATGATGTAGGTGATAAGCTTGGCCAGTCCTCCCACTGCAAGGGTCATCGGGAAAGCAACAAGCCACGCGACGATCCCTAGCCCAAAGTCTTCAATCAGGCAAGAGAAGCGGGCCCTCGCAGGATGGATCCAAAGGGCCTTTACCGTTTCCCGCTCTTGCATAAAAGAAAAGAAGAAAAGATAAAGAAGGGCAAGGCCTAGGGAGACTATTTGCAAAGTGGTCATCATCACTGCGGGGGAGTCGATAGGGAGGCAGTCCCTTAAGAGGCGGAGGATCAAAGGAGCTCCCAAAAAAAAGATCAGGAGATAGCCGATCAAACCTAAGATGGGGTAGCGGGGTTTTCCACCTGCTGGAGGGAGCGCTTTGAGTCGAAAAAAGTGGAGGCGCTCTGCCAACCATAAAACGGCCACTCCTATAACAACAAGGAAGAATATGTGACCATCACTGGGTCTTGGAGAGAAGAATATAATCCTCGATCCGTTTGGCCACCTCTTTAGCAAACTGAGAGTGAGCGATTCCTAAAGGGGAGACGGTAAACGTGACCCGCTTCCATTTTTCAGGGTTGGGGTCGCTAATATTTAAGGGGCGGGGGATCAAGTGATCCTGATGGACAAACTCCTGGAGGATGACCACAGGTTTTGTCCCTCTTAGGTCGAAAACCCGGATCCGCATTGTTAACGTCAGTTCCGAAGAGGGGGTAATCTTGTCGATGAAGTTACCTTTTGGGGTTTTCCCATGGATATCATGTTCAACAAGCTCGGTGAAGACAACAAACTCTTGCCCTTTAAAGGTCTCCTTGATCCAGTTGATCTCTTTTCCAAACGGGTTATTTTCACGATTCAGTCCCGAGACGATCTCACTTATTTCAAAGGGAGAGGTGAGGTAAAAGTTTTTCCGCTTGACCAAACGACTCCGAAGCTGGTCGGTAAACTCCTCGGAAAGACTCCAGCCAACATTGGCCTCTGAGCGATCAAAAACAGGAGTGAAGGCGACTGAAGGTTTTGCCCGTCCATCGTCGTGGAAGCGGGTGGTGGTTTCGTAGTTCCCTTTCGATGCGCAGCCAAAAAGAAGGGCGCACAAGGTGAAGATAAGACCAAATCGTTTTAACATAAGAGACCTTCTTTGATTAAAAAGTTAAGGATACCCGAATTCCCTTTATGTGGCAATACTACCTATGCCTAAAAAATCTAGTAACGTTAAAATTTAGAGCTTGCGGGAAATGTAGCTTTTATGCTACATTTTATTTAGATGGAAAAAATTGACGTTGAGATTTATACCAATGCTAAAGGTAAGTCCCCATTTGTGAAATGGGTACAGTCTTTAGGTTTAGCAACTCAAGCGATTATAAGCGAATTGCACGCTTAGAAGTAGGGAACTTTGGAGATGCTAAAGCAATAAAAGGATGTCGTGGGCTTTATGAGCTTCGGATCCATATAGGGCCAGGATATAGGATTTACTTTGGAAGGCAGGGGAATATTATGGTGATTTTGTTATCCGGTGGGAAAAAAGGGACTCAACGCCAAGATATTTTAAAAGCAGGAGAATATTGGCAGGATTACTTGGAGAACAACAGAGGGTAATATGGGTAAACGTTCTAGAAGATACAAAGAAGACTATTTATATAAGGAGCTTCAGGATCCTAAAAAAGCTGCAGCCTATCTCAATGAATGCTTAAAAGATGAAGATCCTGCCGTTTTTCTTATTGCTTTGCGTGATGTTATTAAAGCTAATGGGGGAATGTCAAAGCTTGCAGAAGAAATTGAGCGTAATAGAGAGAGTTTATACAGATCTTTTTCAGTCAATGGTAACCCTGGGATCAATACCTTAGTGGATGCGCTAGATGTTTATGGACTTGAAATAAATGTGCAGCCAATGAGACTACACGCTTAAGTGGCAACAAGGAGAATAGCGCTAAAGGGATGGAGTGCGTAAGAGCCGATTGCTTCCTCCTCTTTTTCATGAGGGAGGTGGGTGTCGATCAGGCGGGTCCAGCTTCCTTCAGGAAGGGGGAGAGTCGCATCGCTGGGAAGAGGGTTAAAGGCAACGATCACTTTGTTGTCGATCAGGGCTGCAAGTGGAGTATCACCGAGCCAGATCCAGTCTTTGAGGGGGAGAAACTTTTTCCTAAGAGCGATGAGTTTAGAAGCAAACTGAAAGAGAGGGCGGTTTTTTTCTAGGGCGTCCCAGAGAAAGTAGTTGAGCTGACTATCTTGGGCCCAGGTATTGTTGTTTCCCTCCTTAGTATGGCCATACTCATCTCCCATGAGAAGTATGGGGACTCCCTTGGCAATGAGGAGGGCGAGGAAAAAATTGCGCATCTGCTTCTCTCTTAAGGCAAGGATTTGAGAGTCGTCGGTGGGTCCTTCAGCGCCGCAACTCCAGGAGATATTGTCATCGATCCCGTCACGGTTGTCCTCACCGTTTGCTTCATTGTGCTTGTGGTCATAGGAGACAAGATCGCGGAGGGTAAAGCCATCGTGAATGGTGATAAAGTTATAGCTTTTGTCCGGGTTGTCATAAAAATCGGGCGACCCTTCCAGCCGCTTTTTCACCGCCTCGTAGTCTCCATCGCCCCGGATGAAGTGGCGGAGGGTGTTCCTAAACTGATCGTTCCACTCTCCAAAGTGGTAAGAGGGGAAACAACCCACTTGGTAAAGGCCCGCGGCGTCCCACGTCTCAGCAATGAGACGGGTGGGCCCGAGGATAGGATCACGCTCCAATCTTTTAAGGAGGGGAGGGTTTTCAAGTGGTTCGCCATCGTTGCCTCGTGTGAGGATCGGGGCAAGGTCAAAGCGGAACCCATCGACATGGTACTCGGTGACAAAGTGGCGGAGAGAATCGACGATGAGGTCTTGAACAACGGGGTGATTACAATTTAAGGTATTGCCACATCCCGAGTAGTTCAGATGCTCCCCATCACGCATTAGATAATAGGTTGCGGGATCGATCTCCTCGAAAGGAGCCCCCGTGCCGGTATGGTTATAAACTACATCCAAAATCACTTCGATTCCCGCGGCATGGAGCGTTTTGACTAGAGCCTTAAAATCCTCAGGAGTTCCATACTGAGAAAGAGGGGTAAAGAAGTTTTCTGTTGCATATCCCCAGTAGTTTTTTTGGGGGTCAAAGGTGTGAATGGGAAGGAGTTCAACCCCATTGATTCCAAGCTCTTTGAGGTGGGGGATTTTTTCGATCATCCCGAGGAAAGTTCCCGGTTTCTCGACCCTTGACGAAGGGTCTTTCGTGAGTCCTCCGACGTGCATCTCATAGACCACCAGCTCTTCATCGGGAATCAGGGGGCGCGCATCGTTTTCCCAATCGAAAGGAAGGGGTGGGGTGACCACCCCTCGTGTGGTGAGCCGTTTTGCATAGGGGTCGATCACCTCGACATTTCCAATCCGGTAGGTATACTCATAGGTTTCGGGAAGATCTTCTAAGGTGATACTCCAAATATTCCCTTGTTTTTCCAGGGGAGTTTCAAGGAAGAGAGCCCCTTCCTTAAATAAGCAGAGGGTGAGCGCGGTAATATGGCTCGAATAAAGGGCAAATGTTGTCTTGTTGCCCACCTGTGTAACGCCTAGGACCATGTTTCCCCTTATATTTTGAACACGATTAAAATTAAAGATGTGTTGAATCGTATAGGCGGGTAAGCTATAATTTGGTTTCTGGATGAATTTTTTGGTTGCGCTTTTTACCCAACCCTGTGAAAATCATTTAAAGAATATGTTATGAAACTATTACGGAGGAGACGTAGATGTCACTGCAAAATGCTGAAGCAAACCTAAGAGAGTTTGGAAAGGAACTGAATTTAGAGGGACTGGCTTTTGATGAAAACCACACCTGTATTTTAGGGATTGATAATACCTTTTCCCTTCACCTAACCTATGAGCCGAATTCTGATCGTCTCTATCTTTATTCTCCCATCCTAGATGGACTTCCAAAAGATGATGCAACCCGAGTAAAACTTTGGGAAGCACTTCTTGAAGGATCGATGCTTGGTGGCCAGATGGCTGGAGGAGGCATTGGGGTTGCTTTTAAAGAAGAGCTGATCCTTATGCACTGCGTTGTTGAAATGGGATCGGGCGCGGATGCCTCATCACTTAGACGTTTTGCCCCTCTTTTTGTCGAAGCGGTTGAAAAGTGGCGTGAGCGCGCGAAAAACATCATCGAAGGACGTGACCCAGGAGCGACCGGCTTCCCTGGTGGCATCGATCCGAGCAAGCACCCAATGGGTGGACAGCCTGGACCAGGAGGAGCTCCTGGCGGCAAAGATGATGATCAGCCAAAACCTGGCGATCGCTTCATCAAAATCTAATTCTTTATACTTTTAGTGCTTTGGCGGTTTGTTTTACCTAAACATTCTTCTATAAAACAAATAGAAAACTCCAAAGCACTATAATATAGTCGACACTGAAACACTCCTTGCAAAAGCAAAACCGCGCTTTTTCCCCATGAGCATATCTTTTTTCCTTACTCAACCCACTGCGGGGCTCACGATGCGTCAAAAATCTGCACCCTGGGGAAAAATCTTCGGTTTTTCTTTTGCAAGTGCGGATTTTACTTTTCGAATTTGCAAGGAAATAGGTTTTTTAGGCCACTTTTCTTGCAATTTATAAAGGGAGTTTTTCGTTTTAAGTCTTTCATAATAAATAAAATCCTTAGTTCTTCAGAGTCGACTATTTTAAACAGTTTACCTCTGTTTGACTACTTGAATAAGCTATCGAAATTAATTGCTATCTTGCCATTCCCAAGATCTATAATACCATTTAAAGAAAAAAACCTCTTCCTGGCCAGCTCTGTTATAGGATGGTTGGGCCCAAAGACTTTTTTTGCTGTATCATGGGCTTTTATTGAATATTCAGCAGCCATTTTCTTTTTCCCTAAGTCCTCTGCAGCAGAACCAATACCATTCAAAAGCATAAATAAATTATGTTGAGGCTGCTCACCATAGAGTGTTGTATAAGTAATAAGGCCTTGCCTATATGCTTCAAATGCTTTTTCAGGATCTTTAATCATTTCAGAAAACATTCCTATACTGAGTAAGGCTTGGACTATATGGGGGGTAGGCTTGTTACCAAAGCAAGCTTTATGCATTCTTACAGCCTTTTCAAAATAATTACGGGCTTTTATGTAATCTTTCATACTTTTATAAGCTTCACCCATATTTTTTAAGCAGCCAAACTCTTCATGATTCGCTTTACCTTGATAGATAGCTTGAAGCATTTTTAATGCTTTACTAAGGTAATTTAGAGCTTCTTTAGGTTTTGTTTCCACTAAAAGAAGTCCTCCTAAATTATTCAGAGAATTCGCTGTATCGATGTGGGGCAGGTGTCTGTAAGCCACTTGCTTCATCTTAACCGCTTCTTTTAAAAAAGTTATAGCGCTTTTTTGATCTCCTAAGCTTGCATGTGCAAGGCCTATTTGATTCAGAGTTTTAGCAACTTCAATATGGTCAGAGTTTCCATGAAGTTTTTTTAGCATGTCAAGAGATTTCTCGTAATAAAAAAGGGCCTTTTGGGGGGTTCCTGTATTTTTTTCCATGGTTCCTAGTTCTCTAAGAATCTCAGCAGTGTTTGGGTCTGGCACATCACCGTACTTACTTATCAGCTCTTTAAGGTGAGTAAGTAGAACCATTTCTACTGTTTGTTTTTGATGAGAAGATGACGATTGTCCATGTGAATTCGAAGCCCTCTTTATTTCTTCTTCTAGGGCCTCTTTTTCGGAAAGCTCAAAATTTTTTTTTATTTGCTGTGTAGCTGGATGACTGTCTCCAAAAACTACTGTCGCTATCTTATAGGCTTGTCTTCCATATTTAGCAGCTTCTATTTTATTGCCTAAATGACTTTGAACATAGGATAGATTATTGAGTGTGTAAGCTAAAGAAGGGTGAGGTTTATCCTGAAATACTCTTTTCAATATTATGAGTCCATTTTTAAGATAATCCTCCGCTTTTTGAGGTTCTTCTAGAGCAAGATATACTATCCCTATCTCTTTTAGGCTTCCAGCTATCATCGGGTGGTCCCTATCCTTAAAAATCTTTTTTAAAATAGAAAGGCTTTCTTTATGAAAGTCAAGTGCTTTTTTATAGTTTTTTAAATCATATGAAGCTGTTCCCATATTATTCAGACAGTGGGATATTTCTATATCATAATTTTTATCCGTTAGCTTTTGAAACTTATCAAGGGTCTGACTATATAAGTCTAAGGCTTTTTGAGGCTCGCCAAGTGCTCTATGAGCCGCCCCCATGTTTTGCAAAATAGTTACTATAAGACTATCCTTTAAATGAAGCTGCTTTGCCATTTTTAGCGCTTTAGTATAATAAACAAGCCCCTCTTTAGGATTTCCTAAATCTTTTAATACATATCCTAGGTTCTGTAAAATCCCTATTGTAAGGCTGTCTGGAGTATCACCAAAGATTTTTTCACACATCGATAGACTTTTTTTATGGGACGAAAGGGCTAGTTCAAGCTGACCCGAGCGGTGGTAAGCTCCTCCCAAACTTGTCAAGCACGCTGCAATACTAGGATGAGGCTGGTTGTTATGGGATTTTTTTAAAACCCTTAATCTCTCTTTGTTGTAATTAACAGCTTTTAAGGCTTCTCCAACCGTTAGCTTAACTCTTTGAAGGTTATCAAGAGCCTCAGGATCATCGGGCCTAAAAGCTGCTACTTGCATATAAGATGTCTCAGCTATTTCGAGGTCAAGTGTATTTTCAGCATTAGGTGTTATTTTTCCTACCTTCTCATCGTAAAAAGAGACATCTGCTAAAGAAACTATCGGGTTTTCCACAAAAGCCTTCATCTTCAAGTGCAAAGGAATCAATATCTTATAAATTTCAAGAATCACATTGCTTTCTTTTTTTCCAATAAGGAGGAGTCCTTTTGCTAAATCATCTTTTTCTCCCCGAGAGCGGTAAAGAAATTCTTTTTCTTGCTTGTAGAAAAGATGGCATTGCATCCTTAGTTTAAGGATCATCTCTAAAGCTTTGAGAAGATTTTTGGCCCCTTCTTTTGAAAAGATACCTCTTTGTTCAAGCTCTTTCAATCGATCAAAGCTATTCGTCGACTTAAGGTCGTAATAAAGATATAGACTTCCCAGAGCCATTTGGATGGGACGATACAGATCCTTTTTAACATTGAATGCCCTTTCCTCAACTCTACTATCGTCTAAGTAGGGCCTAAACTCTTCCACATGGCCTTTTAACAGATCTATGGCTCTTCTCTTTCTGACTAGTGCTTTTTTTCCGGTTGAGGTTGTTTTACCCTTGTTTTTAGAAGAGCTAGCAATTTTTTTTTCATGGATTGACTGATCTAGCCACCTTTTAACATGGTTTTGATACTCCTTTGTTAAATCTATATCTCCCATTATATGGGAGGTTGTTGCCATTGCATTTGCAAGGATGATTTCTGCTTTGTTAACCTGTAGCCATTTAGGATTTTGAAATCGAGCAAGACTTTTCGTGTTACCAATCAAGTCATAAACACCCTTCTTGCCATTAGGGGATAGCCCCCCAATATCCATGCTAAATCCCTCTGGGATTAAGCTAATGGGTTCTCTCATACTCCCATCAGGTTGTCTCTTAGGGCGAATAATATTCCATTTGCTCTCTCCAAGGTTAACAAACCTAAGCTCTAAGAACAGGCTGACCTTCCGAAAATAATTTTTAGTCTCTTGAGTCTGTTTTCGAGTCAAAATAGCAAATTCTACATCTGAGTAAGGGCACATTTCTTTTCGACTCATCGATCCAAGCGCTATTACCGAAAATGAAGTTGGGGGAGGACCAAAAAGTTTAAAAGCTTCATCAAAAAAAGAACGTAGAATATTTTGATACTCATCCGTTAAATATTTCTGGATTACTTTAATATAGTTTTTATTTTCAGTATCTCGAACCTTCTCCCTAATTTTTTGTAGGCTCTTCCTTGCACTTCTAATTGCATGCTGGTCATAAAGACAAAGGTCAATGCCATAATTCTTTTCTAAAAAGTGCCGCTCGACATCTTCAAGATTTTTTAAATAAGTTTTATAGGAACAGTCCTGTTTAAGGTCCCTTTTTGCAACAGAAAATGCTGCATTAAAAAGGTTTGCAGCTCTTAGGTGGTTTTTTTTAGAAAGAGCAAGGCGGCCAAGATGGTTAAGATATTCAATCTGACCTTGAGGATTATTTTTCTCAAAGGCTTCTTCAAGGGACTTATAGAGAATGCCAGCGGTGTCTGGCGCACTGGAGCTTTTTTTTGTCGAAGATGATGCTAATTGAATATTTTTAGACTGTTTAGCGGTATTAGACCTGATTTGCTGCGATAAGGGAAGGTGATTTTTTTGTTTGAAAGAAGTGCTAATCGATTGATTTTTAATCACATGTTTTGCAACTTCATAACTTTTAGTATGGCTTCTTTGATTATTGATGATGGGGACTTTTTCTTCATGGGTCTCTTGGCTTGAGAACAGACATAGACATGATAACAGAGAGTGACAAAAGTTTCTAGGCTCCTGTGGGCTGTTTATAGACATAACTGGCTCCTGTATTAATATGTTTCAGGCAAGACTTATTTATTTTACTCTTGATACGGGACTATCGTTTGTCTGAGCAATGTGTTTTGCCGTAGCAGTACTTTCTAGTATCGGTTCTCTCACCATTATATTCATCAAGCTATTTATTAACACTTTTCTATGGAGCCTGTTTTAATATCATCCTCTTTCTAAAGGAAGAGGATTCCTAGGGAGCTCATTAGCAAAGGTCGTTTTTCGCCTTTTTGATGGTTACATCAAACCAATATACGTTGAATATCTGAGAGAGGAAGGAGAAATCCTTCCTCTTTTTTTTCGATTCCCTTCTTTACCCTCTTGACACTTGTCATCACCGTCGAATGGTCACGGGAAAACATCCTCCCAATCTTTAAAAAGGGCATTTTGAGATTTTCTCGACACAGATACATCGCAATCTGCCGTGGAAGCGCACACTCTTTATTCTGCGCCTTGCCGAGAATATCCTCGGTCTTAATCCCAAATTGATTGGCCACGATTTTTAAAACCTTTTCAGGGGTGAGAAAAGTTTCCTTTTCCTTTTCGGCAAGGTCTTTGAGGTGGAAGGTAGCGATTTCTAGGTCAGGCGCTCCCTTCACATGGGGGAGGCGGAGGGCAAGCGCTTCGAGCGCTTGAATAAGGGAGTGGAGGTTTTTAAATGAGTCCAAAAGATAGGATTTAAGGGGAGGATCAAGGGGAAGAGCTAAAGCCTCTGCCCGGTTTTCAAGGATCATTTCCTTTTCTTCCAGGCTAGGAGGGGTAAGGGAGAGGGTGATCCCCCACTCAAAGCGGCTGACAAGACGCTCTTCGATCTCTTCGAGCATTTGGGGAGCCAGAGCGCTACTTACAATGATCTGAAGGCCGGCGGTATGGAGGCGGTTAAAGGTGTGGAAAAGCTCTTCTTGGGTCGCCCTTTTGCGGGAAAAAAGTTCGACATCATCGATCAGAAGGACTTCGATGTCGCGGTAGGCGTGGCGAAACTCTTGGAGCGACGTCGAGCGAAAAGCGCGGATCACATGTTCGGTAAAGGTATCCGCACGCACATAGAAGCACCGCTTCCCTTGACCTTCAAGAGCAGCTCCCGTCGCCATCAGAAGGTGGGACTTCCCACACCCTTTGGGGCCATAAATGTAGATCGGGTTATAACCGCCAAGCGGAAGGTTTCCTTCGACAAGCTCGCTGAAGATTTTGTAGGGGAGGTTTTCACTCTTGCCCACAACAAACTCGTCGAACGTAGCATGGGGCTGCAGGGGATCGGAGGGGAAGAGAGAAGGCGCTTCGACCACTTCCTTTTTTTTCTTGATATCGCAAGGGTTTCCCCCAATCGAAAAATGAATCTTGATCGGTTTTCCCCGCGCCGTGACAAACCGGTGGGGGAGTAAGGGGGCGACATACTCCTTAAACCAGTTGATTTGAAAAGTATCAGTGGCATCGAGATAGAGGTTGGCAGCATCAAACTTGATCACCTTTAAAGAGCGGAGCCATTTGGTGACCGTCTCCTTCCCCAGTTCTTGATCAAACTGCCTTAGGAGCTCATTCCACTGTTTCATGCGAACCTACCCCGACAATAAATTGATGATTTTTTTCGCCTTTTCATCATATTTTGGAGCTTTATTTTTCGGCCTTGTCTCTTGGACAATGTCCTCAAATAAAGTTTTAAAATCTGCAGGAAAACCCATAAAAACCTCAACCAATTTACTATCGGGGTAGATTCTTCTTCGGTTTTACTAAAATTTCCCGGGAGCCTTTCTTTCCTTTGGCCTGTCTTTTTGCCATGTACCACTGCTGGAGGATTTGGAGGCTCATCGAAGAGAGCCAGTAGAGGTTAAGGCCCGAGGGGAATTTGTAGAAGAGGAAGGTGAAGACGATCGTCATGATCCGTCCCATCTTTTGCTGTTGCTGTTGCTGTTCGGTCAACGGTCCCTTATTTTTATTCTGTGCAGCGGCCATTTTTTGTTGGAAGAACATCACCACCCCGAGCAAAACTGGAAGGAGGTGGAACGAGGTTCCAATAAAGGGGATCGGGTAGCTCCATGAGAAGACCACGTCAGGGGCTGTTAAATTATCGATCCAGCCGGGGATGAAGCTGGCTCCCCTTAGGGGGAAGGTTGACTTCAATAGGTCAAACATTCCAAAGAGGAAAGGCATCTGGATGATGAGGGGCAAACACCCACCAAAAGGGTTGATCTTATTTTCCTTGTAGAAAGCCATCATCTCCATCTGCGCTTTCTTCGGATCTTTTTTCCCCTCTTTCTTATGTTTGGCTTGCAACTTCTGGAGCTGAGGGCTAATCTCCTGAAGCCTTAGCGTTGACTTGATCGACCAGGCGTTCAAGGGGTACATCATGATCCGGAGGACGACGGTGAGTAAGATGATTGAAAAGCCCCATGAGCCGGTGATCATGTGGAAGAAGTCCAAGATAAAGTAGAGAAACTTAGCAAAGGGTTCTGAGATAAAGGAGAACCAGCCGTGGAAGCTTTGCGTTTCGGTATATTTAGGGCTATATCCCGTGACGGGGTTGGTGAGGGTATTGCTGACAAGGGTGAGAATATTTTTATCGGTAGGACCTGCATAAAAACGGAACTCCATCGGCTCAGAAGTACGCCGCAGCGGCATATGGATCTCATAGCCAGGATATTTACTAGCTGGGTAAAGATCATGCTGCGAGTCGATCATCGTGATCCGGGTGGGATCGAGATTTCCAGGGATGTTATTTGCTTGAAACCCCGTTCCAATTTGGGTGACAGGGTCCATAATAAGGGTAAAATAACCATTAGAGTTGGAGATCCAATCGGGCTGAATCGCGCTCATCGTTGTCGAGAGTTTCGGGAGAGAGAGCTTTTCAACGACCCGCTTACTATTTTGGACGGTACTGAACTTGAGTGTAGGGGCAGGGTTTCCAGAGATGAGCTCCACCTCAGGTACTCCCGAGCCAACCCAGAGGCCGCGCGTGTCGCCATCCACCTTGATCGAAACATCGAGGCAGTAAGGGGCCTTTGCGCTTCCCTCTTTTGGGAAGCTATAGGTTTTGATGATCCGTCTATTGGGGAAGCTCGCTTCAAAGCGGATCATTGTCTCATTAAAGTCGACCACTTTGTAAATTGCTTGCGCCGTTTCAGGGTCTTCGGAGAGGGTGTTAAAGGCATAAAATCGGGGGGGGACTTCGTAAGGAGGAACGCCACTTCCTGGCTCAATCCCTCGTCTTAAAAGGGGGTAATAGCCTCCTTTTGCAGGTTGCTTTGTGACCATCTGCCCTTGTTCCACCGTTTCATAGATGCGGCTAGGGAAGTGGCTATTAGCGGTATATCTTTTCTTAATAATCCGGTCAAAGTTGATCGGGAGGACAACGCTCTCTTCATCGTGCTCTGAGCGGAAAGGGAGGTTGATTTCGGCAATCGCTCCTCCTAAGTTGGAGAAGACCACCTGCATCGTCTCATTTTCGAGGACAAAGAAGTCTTGGTCGGTCATCTTTTGCAGGGGGGCTTGCTCAACGCGGTAATGGACGAGAGGGGTGAAGTTGGTGAGTTTTATTAGGGGAATAAAGGTGCCACTCCAGATCCCAACAGGGAGGTATTGTCCATCGACCCTGTAGAGGACGATTCCATTTTTTTGAGGGATGACACTGGGGAAAAAGAGCTGTCCATCATCATATTCTCCAAGAGTGACCAGGGGCCCTTCTTCACTAAAGGTGACCACCTGCACATCGTGGGTCCCCAGCTCGGGAAGGTAGACCGAGTCAATCTCTGGCTGGTGGCTCGTGGTATAGAGGGCAAAATGGTCATCGGTCTCGACCAGGCGGGCACTTTGCCCCCCGATGATCACCGATTGGGGCCAATTTTTTTCCCAGGAGGTGACAAAGTAGCTTCTCTCGCCGGCAACCGCTCCCCATGTCAAAGGTTGGCGCTCCTCTCCATCAGAATAGACTTGAACAAGGGGGAGGTCTTGGGGACGTGCACGCCGTGCGGCAATGTTTTCCTCTTTCGAAAGGAGGCGTTCTTCGGTGAGCTCCTCTTTTTGCTGCTGCTGCGCGTCATACTCCTTCTGCTTTTGATCGGTAAAATATTGATTGACGAAGAAGAGGACGACCGTCATTGAGAGGACAAAAATTACAAAGCGCTTGTTCATAGTGGAGGTTAACCTTTTATTTAAGATAAGAGCCCCACTGTACCACAAGGGGATAAAAATTAAAAGGAATTACTGCTCAGGGAGCGACTCAAGCTCAGCTTGGAATTGGCTAAAGCCTTCGGTTTCACGAAGGTTGTCTAACCAGTCGTCCTCGATGAGGACCTCGAGGGGGGGAAGGGCACCGAAGGCTTTGGCTTTCTCTAAAAACCGGAGGGAATTATTGAGATCCCCAATCACGGAATAGAGACAAGAAAGGGAGTAATAGGCATGGATGTTTCCAAGCTTTGCAGCTTGGATCATCTTATACTCTGCTTCGCGTAGGTATTGGTCAGACTCGACATCGTTTTCTAGAAGATCGCCAAGGGCCGTGAGGGTCAGGGCCCAGTCGAGAATCACCTGATCGTTTTCTTTATCTTGCTGGTGGGCGATCCGGTAGTGGTGGATCGCGCGGGCAAAGGTGTCGGGCTCGTGGATCAGCTCACCATAGTGGCCGCAGGTCAGAGCTAGCTGGTGGTGAATGCTGGGATAGTCGGGCTTGAGCATGAGGATGTGGCTGAGGATGTCGAGCGCTTTGATGTAGTGAGTATCACTATCGAGAAATTCGGCGATATGGTCGAGCGCTACTGCATAGGCAAACATCCAGTCGGGGTGGAGGTAGGCGGCGTTTTTCTGCATGTTGATCGCCATCTCAAAGTGGTAGGCGGCAAGCTCAAAGGTCTTCTGGTCATTTTTAAGCTCCCCATACTTGAGAAGGGTCATCCCATAGCGACTATGAGTGGTGCTCTGCTTCCGAAGGTTAAGGGCCCGCTCAAAGAAATGGCAGGTACGGTCAAAACTTCGTTCATCCATGTCCATTTGGGCGGCAGCAAAGCTGGCATCTCCGATCGCTTCCCAAAGAGGCGTATGGGTCCGGTCCATACTTAGTCCCTCTTGGAAAAGTTCGATCGCTTGGTAGTAGGCATCGATGTCTTTGTAGTAGTGTCCTTGAGCATAAAAAGCCATCCCATAGGCGTAATAGATCTCAGGATCTTCAAACTTTTCGACAAGAGGCTCGATCTTATTAAAGGCCTCATGAATCGGCTTCAGTTTTCCAGTCGTTATCCCGAGCTCGGCTAAAGCGTGGGTCCATGTGGCAATCACATGAGGGTTTTTCCGGTCATACCGGTGAGCTTTGTAGCACTTGTCGATGCTAGCGAGGAGTTTTTTCTCGTCGCGGAAAACCTTGCCAGACTCGAGGAGAAGATGAGCCCAATCGAGCCAGATCTGACTCTCTTTACTAGAGAGCTGCGCCGCTGTTTTAAAGCACTCATTGGCTTGAGAAAAATGGTCCTCATCATGGGAAAAACCGTAAAGGGTTTGAAGGGTTTTCCCGAGAAGGATCCAAGCGTCTCTATTGGAGAGGGTGATCGAAATCGCATTTTTGTAGCAGTTGATCGCCTTGATAAAGAGGCGGACATCATTGGTCTTCTCTCCCATGAGGGCGTAGACCTTTCCAAAGTTCATCCAAAACTCGGGAGGAAGATCATCTTGATAGCTAGAGCCCTTTTCATAGGCCTGAATCGCATAATAGTAGTCGGTCGCCTCGCCCGAAAGGGTAGCAAGTTTTTCCCAGAGGTCACCGAGATCCCAGTAAAGGTCGGCAAGGACATCGGGAGGTTGCCCCTCTGAAAGGGTTACCGCTTTTTCATACTTTTTAAGGGCATGGGCAAAGTAGCTCGGCTCTTTTTGCCGGTTCCCCAAAAAGTAAAGAGTATTGCCCCACAGGTGCCACGCCTGAAAACAGGAGGGATCTAAGGTGGTCGCCATTTTGAATCGTTTGCTGGCTAGGGTGAGCCCCTCCTCTCTTCCCTCTTGGCTCCCATACTCAAAAAGGGCGAGCCCCTGTTGGAGGAAGAGGTGGCTGTTGGAAGGGTCGAGTTTGGCCGCCATTTCAAAATATTTGAGCCCTCCCTTATCACCATGAAGAAGGGAGAATTCCCCTTTATGGAGAAGGGCCATGCTCACAGCCGAACAGTCACGTCCTTTCAGCTCTTCCACAGGTGTTCCAAGCGAGGAGTCTTCCTTTGGAGGCTCGAAATTTGAGATAGAACTCAGCTCTTGTATCTTTGCCATGAACCTATCCGTAAAGTGTAATGTTCTTGATTTTCAGTTGATTTCTAGCAGATTTTTGGAAGTTGATTTGAGCACATTGTCCAAAAGACAAGGGCGAAAAATCAGCTTCTGAAAAGATGCAGAAAGCATGGAAAGAAAGGATATTAGAATTTACAGATGGGTTCATATGGACCTATTTTGCCAATGTATGAAAGGCCAATTATAGGAAAGGGATCGATTATAATCAATGGGGCGACCCATTCAAAAAGAGGTTTTATCTCCCCCTTGATCATTCTAATTTTAATAAGATAAGGGGTTTAAAAAAAGCGATTCTTAATATAAAATTAAATCATGTTTACATATCATCGCACCATCCGCGTTCAGGACACCGATGCCACTGGAGTCCTTTACTTTGCAAACCAGCTCCAAATCGGAATGGAGGCTTTTGAGGAATTCCTTGCCTCTCAAGGGTTTTCTTTAAACGAAATGATTGAAAAGAAAAAATTTCTCTTACCAGTGGTCCATGCCGAAGCTGACTTTGCTGCCCCCCTCTACTTAGGCGATCAGCTTGAGGTGACCCTTTCCTTTTCCCATATTGGCAACCGCTCCTTTACCCACACCTCTGATATCCTTAAAGGGGGCAAAAAGGTGGGAACCGTTACGATCATCCACGCAGTCCTCTGCCCCAAAACAAAACGGGCAACTCCGATTCCTCTGGAGCTGAGTAAAATTTTTACTTGCGCTTAATTGTTTCTTTAAGAATAATGGTTGGTATTATGATTGATTGGACCAAACCAGTAGCCGGGTATCAACCTATTGAAGTGGGCAAAGACCTCGTGCAAACGTGCCTCACCTTTGGGATGACAACGGTGATTGCTCGTTTTTTCTTTCCAGAGATTGAAGCTAAAAGGCACTTGATCTTTGGACAGGTTCAGGCCATTAGCCTCGTCCTTCTTTGGGATAATAGAAAGCTAAGGGAGTGGAGGGACAAGGCAGAGAGAGACCCTAAATGGAAAACTCTGGTTCATGCCACCTATTTTATCACCTTCATCATTGCCCCTATCATCTTGGCCAAATCTATTGCACAGATCCGCCGTACCAAAAAACTTCCTTGGAAACAGACCTTTAAGTGGGGAATGTCTAGTGGGGCGATGGCTCTTACCATTTTGGGCTTAACCGGCGCTTTTCAAAACCATCAGAAGAAGCAAGAAACGCAATAGGGATCTTAAACCGCGGCAAAAAGTCCTCAAGATAGCTCTTTAGCGCCTCTTCTTCATATCCTTGATCACTTTCAATATAAGCAGTGGGGCGGAACCCAAATTCCTCATCGGGAGTCGGCACCACCTCGGCATAGGTGATCCCTTCGATGCTCTGGAGGAGCCTTTCGATCTCTTCGGGATAGATATTTTCTCCGCCGCTGATGAAGAGACGATCTTTTCTCCCTGAAATTTGCAAGCCCTGCTTAGGGCAATAGGTTCCCAAATCTCCCGTTTCAAAGTAGCCCTCGCTATTGAGAGGAAGTCCCTCGTCGAGATAGCCTTGAAACAACGCTTTCCCGCGGACCCAGATTTCACCTCCCGTTCCGATCTTTATCTCCCGGTAGGGGAGGGGGTGTCCCATCGAAAGGGGACTTTCGTCAAAAAGGGAGGTAATCTGAGAGCTCATCTCAGTCATCCCATAGGTGGGATGGATCGGAAGGCCCCGCCCCCTTGCCTCTTGATAAAGGGTGGGAGAAATCGGCGCTCCTCCCAGCAAAATATGTTTGTAGTTGGGGAGGGTTTCCTTGTCGAGAAGGCGTTTCAGTTGGGTGGGAACGAGTGAAAGGTGGGTGATGCCCTCTTCAGAAAAAGCAACAGCTCCCCCAGCTAGAAAGGTGCGGAAGAGAAGGGCGATCCCAGCAATATGATAAAGGGGTAAAGAGAGTTGGTAGCGGTCTTCAGCGCCAATGGGAAGGTACCGATTCGAACCCAGGGCGCTATAGTAATGGTTGCCAAGAGAGTGGCAAGCGATCTTTGCCTTCCCCGTGGTTCCCGAGGTAAAAAGATAGGTGGCCAAAGCCTTTTTTTCTAGGAAGGTTTGTCCACTCGGTTTCCCCTTGTGGATCACCTTTGAAAAGTGGAGGGTGATCTGCTTCATTTTTGGGAGCGCGGTTCCATCGGGAAAGAGGAGGAGAGGAGCGCCGAGTCGGTCAAGCTTTTCAGGGAGAAGAGTCAACGGATCATAGGTATTTAAAGGGCAAGCGATCGCCCCTAGGCGAAAAAGGGCAAAGAAAATAAGCGGGGAGGGGAACTCCTTCGTTGGCAATAGGGCGACCCGATCTCCCTTTTTCACCCCTTGCTTTTTGAGCAAAGAGGCTGTTCCTACAATGAGCCTTTCACACTCTTGATAGGTCCACTTTTTTTCAGCTGAGGTGAGTGCCACCCGGTTAGGAGCTTTCCGTCCATATAAAGAAAAAGGACACTCAAATTGTTCCATCAACGATCACCTCAACCTGATCTATCTTGAGCCTCCACTTCTTAGGGAAATAGAGAACTCCCTCTTTAACATGTACCCCCTCTTCAAAGAGCGGCTCTTCAAAAAGGTGGCAGGTGCCAAGCCCCATCGGTTTTAAGGGAATCTTCATCCGGTAGGCGAGCTTTGCAATCTGATAGATCCCTAATTCACTCTCATAGCTACTGCTCAAAATAAAATCGACCCCTTTTCTCGGTTTTGGCAAGGGATAACCCAGCAAAGTGGGCTTGATGGTGTCTACAATAACATGAGGGTAGGGTGGGGGATGTTTGACCGACTCATCCAGAGCAACCGGGTAAGGAAAAGCAGTGGCATCTTCTTCCTCTTTTAAAGGCTCTTCAAAACACTCCACATGGGGAAACGCCTCTGCAAAGGCGAGCGCTTTTTCAAGGGGCCACTTTTGGTTCATATCCACAGTGCAAAACGGAGTTTTTTTCCCAAGGTCGATTGCGGCGTCCAAAGAGAGATGTCCCACTTTGAGCTTATCTTGGTGCAACACCCGGACAGGAATCGACGCCACATCAAGTGGTTCAGCCAGGTCCAATTTTGCTGCGGCCCATCCCCACTCAGCCGATGGACATGGTTTTCCTTGCAGCACATCACCAAGCGTCTCTTTGCTAAAACCGGGAAGGGGGGCGATCTCCCCCCAGCCTACCCGCGTCCCTTTTTCTAACCGGAGAAGAAGTCCCTCTCGCATTCCCCCCTGAAACCGTCGCGCATACCGGTAAAGGGTCCGTCTCAAAAGAGCCACCCCAAACAAAAAAGGAGGGTATACAGTGTCAGCAGCTTTCCCACCTTAGGGAAAAGAGGGGCCAAGGCATGAGGTTCCTTCGCTCTAAAAACGGTTCCGATGAGGGGAAGACCCATCGTCGCCGTTCCTACCGCTGCTAACGAAAAGGGGTGTTTGCCTGTGACCACCCACAAAACAAGAGGGGTAACAAGAGCCAGGATAATCGACCCTGCAAACTCCCACTTGCCAAACCCCGTTCCAAAACGGACTGGAAGGGTCTGCTTTTTCACCTTGTGGTCCTCTTCCACATCACGCAAATTGTTCATCACTAGAATTGCTGTCGAAAGAAGGCCCGGCGCACAACCGGCTAAAACCGCGACTGGAGAAAACATTCCCGTTTGCAAATAGACCACCCCAGCCACCGCCACCGGTCCAAAAAAGACCAAGACAAAGAGGTCGCCGAGCCCCAAATAGCCCAAGGGATAGGGCCCTCCCGTATAGAGGTAGCCAAATAAAATCGCCAAAAGGGCCAAAACGCCGATCTGCCACCCGCCAATTAGCATCAAGTAGAGGCCAATGAGCGCTGCACATCCAAAAATCGCAAAGGTGACGCGGCGCATTTTTTCAGCCGAGACAAGCCCCGACTGAACGAGGCGGCGGGGTCCTTTCCGCTCTTTGGTATCAGCTCCTTTCAGAAAGTCGATGTAGTCGTTCGCAAAGTTGGTTCCGACTTGAACCAAAAGGGCAAAGGCAACGCAAGCGAAAAAAATCGCAAAGCTAAAGGCCGTTTCCCAGGCGATCACACTCCCAATCAAGACAGGGGAGAGGGAGGCGATGAGCGTTTTAGGACGGGTTCCTTCAATCCAGATATTCATGGGCGCTTGGGGAACTGTTTAAAGTTGGGCTTCCGCTTTTCTAAGAAGGCGTGGTGTCCCTCTTGCGCCTCTTCCGACATGTAGTAGAGGAGGGTCGCATTCCCTGCAAGTTCTTGCAAGCCGATCTCCCCATCGCAGTCAGCGTTGAGTCCCGCCTTTAAACAGCGTAAAGCAAGCGGCGAGTGTTCGAGCATTTTTTCACACCACTCGATCGTTGTTTTTTCGAGCTCTTCGTAAGGGACCACATGATTGACCAGCCCCATCTCAAGCGCTTCCTGAGCGTTATATTGGCGGCAGAGGTACCAGATTTCCCGCGCCTTTTTTTGACCGACGATCCGGGCCAAATAGCTCGAGCCAAGCCCTCCATCAAAAGAGCCCACTTTAGGACCCGTCTGTCCAAAGATCGCATTATCTGCTGCAATGGTTAAATCACACACCACGTGGAGGACATGTCCTCCGCCAATGGCGTAGCCCGCCACCATCGCCACAACTGGCTTGGGGCAGGTGCGGATCTGCCGCTGAAAATCGAGAACATTGAGGCGGTGGGTTCCTTCGTCATCGGAGTAGCCCGCTTCGCCCCGGATCGACTGATCGCCTCCCGAGCAAAACGCTTTTTCTCCTGCCCCTGTTAAGATGATCACCCCGATCTCCGAGTCGTTGCGGGCATTTTCAAGGGCGTGCATCATCTCCTGCACCGTCAGAGGACGGAATGCATTGTGGATGCGAGGGCGGTTCATGGTAATTTTCGCAATCCCTCCCCTCTTGTGGTAGAGGATATCAGTGTACTCCCCAAAAGTCTTCCATTCGAGTTCGACAGCTAAGCTCATTTAAAATAATCTCCGGTTGTTCAAGGTGGATTGCATGCCTTGCATCGGGAACAAAAACCACCTCAAAATGCTTTCTTAAACGGTTTCCAATCGAGCGATACTTTATATCATTTTCTCCAAATAAAAACACCAGCGGACAGGGAAAATTTTTCAGGTGAGGCCATAAATTGGGAAGCTTTGCAGGGCTCAGTGCGCGCATGACCTTTGCAAGCCGTTTCGGGTCATGCCCCTCTCGGTTTCTCTTATACCCAAACAGCGGCTGCGCATACCACGCCTCTAAAAAAGCATCGAAGTCCTTTTCCAAAAGGGTTGCCCATTTTTCATCTTGGATCAGCCGCTCTTCAACCCCCGTTTCAAGGCCAGGATTTGCCGAAAGGATGACCAATCCGCCCACTTTTTCGGGAAACTTGTGGGCAAACTGCATCGCAAGCCGTCCTCCCATCGAGTAGCCAACCAAAATAGCTCCTTCAGGGATCTCTTTTTCAAAGCTTGCAAGATCTAGAGGGGCATCGCAGTGTCCCGGCAACGTTAAGCATTTAAAAGGAGCTTCAAGCTCTTTCGTAATGGGATCCCAATCATTAGGGTTTCCTAAAAAGCCATGGATAAAAACAAGACTAGTACTCCTACTTTTAACATCCTCTGAATCCCTTAGCCCTAAATTTCGAGAGCAGAACCTAGTCATGTTTTTTTTGTTTTTTAGAGTTTTGGTTTTGAGTCAGATAGCTATTTCCTCGTTTCTTTGAACTGCTACTTGACTGGGTTGAGCTAGATGAAGAGCTTTCAAAAGCTATTATTTCGTTATAAAGCTTTTGATAAACCCTCTTTGCAAGGTCTTTTTGTTGCTGTGTTAGGCTTTCTGATTTAGCTAATTGTTCAGAGCGGTTAGTGAGTGTTTTTCTAATTTCCTGATAGCTTTTGGAACTGTTTTTTCCCTTATTAAACTGGATAGACCAACGCAAAAGCTCAAAGAAAACTTTTTCTACTTCGCAGATAGATAGCTTGTGGTTTTGTGAAATGATTTCGAAGGAGTCGAAGGTGAGTTCTGCTCCTGCTTTAAGGAGAATTAAAGTCATCTTCGAATCGATAAATCGAGACTTTAAAGCAAATTGAAAAGCGGTTAGGTTTCCCCCTTTAATCGGAATGGGATGATTGACTTTAGCTCCATTTTTAATAAGTATCTTTATAGACTCAAGATGATCGTATTTTATTGCACACATGAGAGGGGTATAACCCTTAGGGTGTACTGTCGACTCAATATCGCTCCCATTTTTTATTAATAAATCAATATTTTTAGCAAAGTCAAGCTCTGGTC
This sequence comes from Candidatus Neptunochlamydia vexilliferae, assembly GCF_015356785.1. Taxonomy (NCBI): domain Bacteria; kingdom Pseudomonadati; phylum Chlamydiota; class Chlamydiia; order Parachlamydiales; family Simkaniaceae; genus Candidatus Neptunichlamydia; species Candidatus Neptunichlamydia vexilliferae. The sequence continues at coordinate 50,110 of NZ_JAAEJV010000002.1, forward strand.
CCACTTCTTCTCCAATCCATTGGCAATGGATTGGAGAGATTTCGTCCTCATCGACTCTGATCTTAGCCCCATGATTAATAAGAAATTGTGTGGTTTTAACAGAACATAGGATAGCAGAGCAGTGGAGGGGTCTTAGTTTTAAGCTGCTACACTTTTTATTGACATTTACACCTCCATCGATCAAATGCTTAATGAAAGGTAAGTTCTCTGCTTGGCTATGATATAAGTGGAGCCCAATGATCTTGCAATCGAGTTTAGAAAGTTCTTTTACAGAAGAAAGGTGAAGCGTTCCTTGTTGAAATGCATCAAAGACATTTTCTATAAAATTCCCTTTTTCAGCATATGAATCTTCAAGCAAGTTTGATATAACACTCCTTTCTTTTGGGTTGTCATTGGTTAGATAGCGCAAGGCTTGATAAGGGCTTGTTACCTGTTGAGAAATACGCTCTTTTAACCGATCGAACCAATAAGAGTCTTTCTCCGCACACTCTCGGGGGTTTAAAGTGCGATGCACTTTAAAGTATGTCTGCAGGAAATTAAGTGCTGTTTTATCATCAAGATCGTCACACACTTTATAAACAATTTCAGCAGGAAGTTGCTTAAAAAAAAATGTTGTTCTAAGAGACTGCTTGGATGCTACAGATAAATTATTTGATATAGAGCTTGACATAGAGACCTCCTAAAGATCAGGCTGATTAAATCTATTGATTGAAATTTTCAAGTTTTCCAAAACTTCCTGATGAATCTTCAAGTTATCGCCCGGTTTTGTCTTCACCTCGACCAGAGTTCCATGGGGGATTTCCAAAAGCTCATCGATTGTTGTCGGGTTTTCATACCGGAGGCCAAAAAGAGAGGCGGCATGCTTAAAGTCAGCTGTGTGCGGAGTCGAGAAATAGGGCTTAAAGAGGTCTTGATCGATCGGCAAGAAAGAGAAGATGTCCCCTCCCTGGTTGTTAATGACAATCAGCTTCACGGGAAGGTCTTTAAGTTGTGCCAAAGAGCTCAAGTCGTGAAGAAACGCTTGGTCACCGATCAGCGCTGTTACCGGCCGTTCGCACCCCCGCGCAATTCCTGCGACCGTTGCAATGTTCCCATCAATGCCCGAAAGGCCCCGGTTCCCAAAAGTCTGAGCCCCCTTCTCTGGAACAAAAAAGGCGTCGGCATTCCGGATCACCATGCTATTTGCAAAGAAGAAAACCTCTCCCTCAAGCCGGTGGAAAAGGTGGGGCTCTGTCAGTTCCTGATGATGGTCAAAATAGGCAGCGACTCCCTTAGCGGTCAGCTCATTGAGCTCCTTCCAGCCATCGAGCCATTTTGAAGAGGAGCGCTCTTGGACATAGCAGGGGAGGTTGGGCACTTCTCCCACCACCCGATGAGTCACGCCATGGATCGGATCCTTTCGTTTGTGGTGAGAAGCAATCTGGCAATAAACTTTAGGTCTTTTAAACGAGAGCCAATCGTAGAGAGCGCTTGAAACAAACCGATCGCCAAACTGAAGAACCGCGTTGGGAGCAAAATCTTCATGGGTTCCAATCGCCCGGATCATCAGGTCATAGTAAGAGGCTGTCTCTCGACTGCGCACCGGCGACAATACATCGGGGAAAATGGGCCACTGAAGGCGCTTGGAAAGTTCTTCAGCCTCTTTTGCCTCTCCACTGACTAAGATCACCCCTTTTTCATACTGCCCAAGCATCTCGGCAAGCTCGATCTGCTCCTTGTCCTCCACCACCCTCTTCCCAAAAGAAAGAGAGGTTTGGGCCTGATGGCTGGTCACCTGTTCGTCCTTTCCAAAGAAAGGTTTTCGAAACTGGCAGTTCAGGTGGACCGGTCCCCGAGGCTCAAGACTTGCATGGCTCACCATCTGCGAGACCGTTGTCCCCACATAGCTCTGCACCACCTTGCCATCAGGACACGGCAGCTCCCCCTCCCAACGGACAAACTCCTTAAAGAGGCCCCGCTGGACACTCGTCTGATTGGCGCCGCAGTCTTGCAGCTCTGGCGGCCTGTCAGCCGTTAAGATAATAAGGGGAATGTGGTCATGGTGGGCCTCCATCACAGCGGGGAGTAAGTTGCCCACTGCAGTCCCCGACGTCACAATAATGGCAACCGGCCTTCCATGACTCTTGGCATAGCCAAGAGCGTGGAACCCGAGCCCCCGCTCATCGTAGTGGACGAAGGTTTCAGCTAAAGGGGCGCGCGCCGCCGCTGCCACAAGGGCGCTGCTACGCGATCCGGGGGCGATGCAAAAGCTCCGCACTCCGTGGTGGACAAGTTCCTTAATCAAGAGGCGGGCCCATAGCCCATTTAGGGTTGCCGTGTCGTTTTTCATTAGTTTTTGGTGCTTGATGAAGCTGCGGTACGACTATTTTTGGCAATCCCCAGTGATTTTAGGTTTATTTTTAGGTTTTTGGAAATTTTTTCAATAGTTTTTCTAGCTACACTGTTTTTAGAGTATACATTTCTAAGCTCTTTAAGAGCTTCGTCAGAAGCTGCTTGATTTTTGCTTATTTTTTCAATGGTTGTCTCCAAAATACTTTCTCTTAATGGTGGGTTTTTTTTCTCGTCTAGGTACATATTAAATAGTTTTACCCCAATAAAACAGTCTTTTTTTTCGAAAAAATAGGTTTCTAATAGTTTTCGATTATCGGGATTATTAGTTTTTGTAAGATTGAGTAAAATTTTCCGTCCTAGGTAACCAGTTAGTCTTTTTTCATAGTTTTTTGGTTTTTTTTTGCGCGAGGCTAAGATAAGCTTATGTGTTGAAATATCTTTGACATCGAAATTTCTTCCTTTAATTTCACTTAATAAGGTGTTTTTTCTGAAGTAATTTTTATCGGATTGGACTCGAATTGCTAGCCTAATGGAATGCAGCTTTGGCAGTTGAAAAAATGAATGACAATTAGAGCTAAGATTTTTTATAAAATCTTTAGTTCTCAGTGCATCAAAAAGCATTTTTCTGCAGCTTATGTCCTTATATTCGCCGCAAACGTCCCAAATAGACCATAGATTTAAGATAGTTCCATATAATTTTGGTTTTTCAGTAGACTCACTGTTAGAATGAGGCATTCCAAAAGCAGAAAAAAGGTTATGGCTCAAAACTTCAGGCTTTTGTTTTAAACATTGAAGAAGCCAGTCTTCTGTATGCCCATTATTGGAGCAAGTAGTTAAATTCTCCCCTGAAAAGAACTCTAATTCTGGACAATTTTTTTTAAAAATATGCTTGAGCAGTTTATTGCACTTATCTGTTATTCTATCTTTCTTGTTGGGAGCAGGAAAGTTTGTGCTAACAAAAACAGATACACGCTGCCTATTATAGGTGTGTTTTTCCCCAAAGTATAGGTGTCCACCATCCAGACATCTACGCTTTCCACAATCCCTAGATCCCTCCCTAACAATAAACTGAACATGAGCAACTAAAAGGTTCTGATCGTTTATGATTTTCCGAAGAAAGAAAAAAGCAGTAGCGATAATAGGATCAAGATTTTTTGAGGGAAAGGGAACTTGGCACACTTTATTTTTATTCTTACTCCCGTAGATAAGGTCTAAATTTTCCACCCATCGAAGGGCAGGCTTGTCACCTTCTTTTTCGAGCCATTTTGGATTAAGCAAAGAGCTTTTCTTATCAGAAGATATGTTAGAGCTAGAACTTGACGAACTGCTGGAGCTTGAAGAGGAGGATGAGCTGTTAAGAGAGTTGAGAGTATTCTTTTGTTTTTCCGAATTTAAGCAGCTTTTATCATTCGTTTTTTTTGATATTAGAAGTTTGGGCATTAATTGCTGTGATACGTCTTCAGTAGAACTTGAGCTTGAAATAGCCATTACTTACCTGCCTTTTTTGAGGTCATTAAAGAGATTAGAGTTTAATATAGTCTTAAGAATTTTTAAAGGTCTATTTTTAGGCTGGGATAGTTTTTTGATTGATATGGGAAGCGCTTTTTGGTGAGTAGGTGACCTGTAAACTATTTTCGCCGTTGCAAGATCCTTTGTCATTGCCTCAAGTTAAGCCTTAACCTCAAGTCAGAAAGTAAGACCGAGGACAAATGTTATAAGTCTTCATGGATTTTGCCAGACACAACAGGTAAGGGCTTATTATTCAGAGTCATCTCCATATTGCCGCTTAAAGCGCTCCTCATCAAAGCTGAAAATATCGGCGCCATTTTTTGGGTCAAGATCTGTCCAGGTGCTGGCTGTGTTGTCGACAAGGTTTATCCCTTTTAGACCATATTCGTGCATCCGCCACTCTTTTTTGCCATCTCCTGTGGCATCGACTTTTTTGAGGGTTGAGTCGTTATCAAGAAAAAGCCACTTTGCTTGCCCATTCCACATTAAGGGAACCATCTCTCGTGCTGTAAAGCAGGCAGACTCTTCATTGAGTTCATTTTCAAACAGCTCGACCGACTGATGGAAGTAGTAATGGACTGCCCACTTGATCCCCTCTGCTTTTGGATTGGGAAGCGAGCCTGGCATGACATCGGGATCTTTTGCAAAGTTTAGAAAAGAGGTAACAATATGCTTTTTGTCTGGCCCCCAAACTCCAAAGGGCATTTTGAAGGTTCCGTCTGGAGTCATCCAGTTATTTGCTAGGCGTAAGGCGTGCTCCTCGGACTTGTAGTACTCGATTTTATCAAGCTGCAGCGCCCACTGGGTCATAAAGTTTTTCACATTTTCTGTTTCTTCTAATTTATATAGCCGCTTATTGAGGTTTTCCAGTTGGGGGGCTAAGTCTTTATTGAATGTTGTTGTCATAACATCTGCTCCTTTTGAAGCCCTCTTCTTAAAGAGGGCTTAAGTGTTCATTTAGTTTTTCAGTTTTCTTAAGGAGAAGGCCATGGCAGTTCCAGCTAGGAACCAGGCGACTACCTGATCGATAATGTCTAAAGTGACAAAGCCTGCGGAAAAAGAGTGCCAAATCCAAAGGGGGATTTGATTTAAGATTGCTCCAGCTAAACCAATAAAGGTCACAAATAGAACCTTGTGCCAGTACTCTAATGGCTTTGCCATATAAATCAGTAAGAAGGAAATGATCCCAGATCCAATAAGCGTCGTGATAAGGTGGCTTAGGATTTCTTTAACCATACCAGAGCTCACTCCCTCTAGGTTCACGGTTGTAAAGATAATAGGCCCTTTTTTCCAGGCTTCTTCTTGGGCATGCTTTTCTTCTTTGGTTATTGGTTTCTCACAGTTTGACATGTTTGGAATGCCATAGATGCCAGACTCCTTAACATTTTCGACAATGACCTTAGCAACAGCTGATTCATTTTCAAAGGCCTGATAGGCTTGGGAGTGCCACGGAAGGACCATCCATGAGAAGCAGCTCCATATAAATGCAATGATGCCTCCGATAAACATTGAGCGACAAAATGGGGTAAGCATAAAAATCTCCTTAGGGTTTAGTTGGTTTTGAAATGGTTTTTTCTAGCTTGGTGACTTTTTCCTCTAATGCATTGAGGCGGTGACCAAGCGAATCGGTCTGCTCGACTCTATCGGATGGTTTTCCCGATAAAAGTTCTTTGATGGTGACCTGATTGTTAGTAAACTCTTGGATTTTTTGAGCGGTTTTTAGAGAAGGCTTATTGAGTCCTTTAAGCAACTTCCATAGGTTCGTCGTGCTGATCCCAATAAATTGAGCAAAAGCCTTCTTTTTAATTCCTGATGAACGGATAAAGTCTTCTAAAAGCATATTTTTTCAATGTTTTGAATGCTTAAAAGATCGACTCTATTTGAGTGCTTAAATAAAAGTAAAGAGTTGTTAGCTGTTTAATAAATATTGTGCAAAAAGAGGTTGAAAAAACTATCTATTTGAAATGTTTTTAACCTCAGTTTTGGGTTTAGTTTTCTTTTCTCCTTTTTGATCTCGGAAAGGGTCGTTTAGACCCTTACCTTCGATCAAAAAGAAGAAAATTTAAGCAAAACTCCCTCTGGAGCTAAGCAAAATAAACCCAAAACTGAGGTTTTTAATCTTATACCCAAATCAATTCTTAAATTTGTTTGGGTATATTATTGAGCTAAGCATCTTTTCACGAATGGAAACAAAAAGGGTGTTTTTGTATACATCTTTTTGTTATTTTTCTTACAGTAAGTGGGTTGAGAGGTTAAGGAAAATTTTGCTTTCTAGCTCGGTCCACTCGCTCTCAGGATGAGAGCCAGGGACGATGCCAGCGCCGGCAAAGAGGGTGATTGAGGCCTCCTGGATGAGGGCAGAACGGATGGCCACGAGGTGGTGGGAGCGCTCTTTAGAGAGGTAGCCCACAGGGGCAGCATACCACCCCCGATCGAAGGGCTCGAGGCGGGCGATTTCGGCAAGGGCTTCTTTCCGAGGGGTTCCCCCAACAGCAGGGGTGGGGTGGAGCGCCTCTAAAAGCTCCTGGTCACCGACCTCTCCTTTCACCATTCCGGAGAAGGGGTAGTGGAGGTGCTGCAAGGAAGGGGTCTTAAGGACCTCTTGTTTCCCCACCTGAAGGGTGGAGCATAGGGGGGTGAGCTGCGTCCTGATCATCTCTTTGACAAGAGCCACCTCTTTTTGATCTTTGGTGCTCCCTAAAAGCTCTGCTGTATCGACTGTTAAAGGACGGGTCCCTGCAATGGCAGCACTTTCTATTTGGAAGCCCACCCGCCTGTAGAGTGTTTCAGGCGACATTCCAATAAAGGCACTATCGGGAGAAAACTGAAAGAGGAACCGGTTTTTCCCTTTTAAGGAGGCTAAAAGAGAGAAGGGACAGAGGGGGTTTTCTAGTTCAAGGCGAGTCGCGCGAGCAAGGACCACCTTTTCAGAGGGGCCCTCTAACACCTCTTTGATACTTTGTTCCCAAGTTTCGTAGTTGGGAAGGTCGGTCCGCTTCTTTATAGATATAGGAGGTGGGTCTATGTAAGTGGGAGATGTCTCTCTGATGACTTTAAAAGGGGAGAAGTAAGCATGAGAAGGAAAGTTTCCCCAGGTATCATGGCGGCGGGGCATAAAATCTTGTCCCCCGAAAAGAAGATCGCTTGGGCCTCCTTGTCCTGCTCCCGCAATAATGCCGTCTTCAGGGGTTTCCCAATAGACTTTGGGGTATAGGGGTTGGGCTTTGAGCCACTCAAGTCCATGATTATCGAAGTTTTCATTCATATTTGCGCCCCTATTTTAGTGACATTTGTTCTCCTAAAATTGAGAACATTGTCCAAAAGACAAGGCGAAATTTTTGGAGGACAAAGGGCGCTTAAAAAGAGGGGCCAAAGAGGGGCGAAAACTTCGATATTCATGGACTATAGGTGGTTGCCGCATGGGACTTTTTCCCCGATGTAAAGGGTGGCGGCACCGAAGGTCATGGGGTAGGCTTTTACACGGTAAAAGCCAGCTGATTTGAGTTTGGTGCAGAAAGCTTCTCCATAGGGGAAGGTTTCGATCGTTTTGTTGAGGTAGAGGTAAGCCTTAGGCTCGCGAGAAACGAGCCCTCCAACAAGGGGAAGGATGCGGCGCAGGTAGAAGAGGTGGAGTCCCCGGATGAATCGGTTTTTAGGAAGGGAGAGCTCAAGGATCATCAACTTGCCAGAAGGGGTTAACACCCGAAAACACTCTTCAAGACACTTTTCAACAGAGGTGACGTTGCGAATCCCAAAAGACATTGTAACGCAATCGACCGACCCTTTTTCAAGAGCAATGTTGGTGGCATCTCCCTCAGCAAGGGTGATCCGGTGGGTGTAGGGTTTGTCGATAATTTTTCGTTGCCCTAGACGGACCATTTCTTGCGACATGTCGAGCCCAAGGGCTGTTTCGACTTGCTTGGCCCTTTTCACAATGGTGATCAGTTGGTCACCTGTTCCCGTTGCTAAATCTAGGAGGCGGAGTCCCTTTTTTTGGGGGAGATGGCGGATCAGCTGCCGCCGCCAATAGTGGTCGATCCCAAAAGAGAGCAAACGGTTGACCAGATCATAACGAGGAGAGATCCGGTCAAACATCTTCCACACTTCATCACGCGATTCTTCAATAGCCATCTTTTTAAGTTAACACCTCTTTTTAAAAAGGACAACCTTTTAATTTTTTAAAAAGGGCGCAATTCCTTGGTGTAGAGGGTGATAAAATCCTTGAGTTTGTAACAAAAATGACCGGCTTTTTGCTCACTTTTTATGCAGGTTTTTGGTACAATAAACTTGCACTTTTAAGAGGTATTTTCTATAGTTGGAAAAGATGAAGCGAACGCCCAGAAACTATGATGGGAGCAAGCCAACTGGAAAGGAAGTGAAAGAGTTGCTTCCGGGAATGTTGGCAAAGCTTTCTGCAAAGTGTGACTATAAACCGCTCCAAATTTTAGAGGCATGGCCCGAAATTGTGGGAGAGCGGATTGGAAAGATGACCCGCGCGGTTAGTTTCGATGAGGGCGTGCTAAGAGTACAGGTAAAAAACTCTACCCTTTATAGCCTCCTTGTGGAGCATGAGAAACGACGCCTTGTGACGGAGTTTCAAAAGAGATTCCCAGCCGTAAGGGACATCTGGTTTAAGATTGGTTAGTAATTTATAGGACATTATGACGATGACGAAAGAAAAAGAACCTCGCAAGAAAGACTACACTGCGAGTTCGATCACAGTTCTTGAAGGACTTCAAGCGGTGCGAGAGCGGCCCGGGATGTACATTGGAGACACCCAGGTCAATGGACTTCACCAGCTGGTCTACGAGGTGGTCGATAACTGTATCGATGAAGCGATGGCGGGCTACTGTTCCCTCATTCAGGTCACGGTACATGAAAACAATTCGATCACCGTCGAGGATAATGGACGGGGAATTCCTGTCGGAAAACATGAAAAAGAATCGAAAAAGCAGGGACGGGACGTTTCGGCGGTCGAAGTGGTCATGACCATCCTCCACGCCGGTGGTAAGTTCGATAAAGATACCTATAAGGTCTCTGGTGGTCTCCATGGGGTCGGCGTGAGCTGTGTGAACGCCCTCTCTAAAGAACTACGGGTTGAAGTATCTAAAGATGGAAAGCTCCACACGATCGACTTCTCAAGAGGAAAGGTGGTCAATCCTCTAAAGGTTACTGGCGATACCGATAAGCAGGGAACCAAAGTCTTCTTCGTTCCCGATGACCAGATCTTCACCGTTACCGAATATGACCATGGAATTCTCCTGAACCGCCTAAGAGAGCTCGCCTTCTTAAACCGAGGGATTCAGATCCTCTTCCGTGACGAGCGGGATGAAGGGGCTGAAGAGATCACCTTCAAGTATGAGGGGGGAATCTCCTCGTTTGTCTCTTATCTCAATGAAAACAAGACGATCCTCTTTGACAAGCCGATTTATATTAAGGGGTCCAAGGAGCTTCACGATGGCCCTATTGAGTTTGAAGTAGCGATGCAATGGAATGGCTCCTATAGCGAATCGATCTATTCCTACGTGAACAACATCGCAACCCGCAATGGGGGAACCCACGTTTCGGGCTTCTCTTCCGCCCTAACCCGCTCACTGAACCAATACATCAAAAACAACAACCTCCTAAAAAATGCAAAGGTCTCTGTTACGGGTGAGGATATGCGTGAAGGGCTGACAACGGTCCTTTCGATTAAGATTGCAAACCCTCAGTTTGAAGGGCAAACGAAACAAAAACTTGGGAACAGTGAAGTTGCTTCGGTGGTTCAGCAGATTGTGGGAGAGGAACTTTCTACTTACCTGGCTGAAAACCCTCAGATCGCCCGCACGATTGTGGACAAGGCGATTCTCGCGGCGCAAGCGCGAGAAGCGGCAAAAAAAGCGCGGGAACTGACCCTTAGAAAGACAGCACTCGATAGCACCCGCCTCCCTGGAAAACTGAGTGACTGTCAAGAAAGTGACCCTGCAAAATGTGAGATCTACATCGTTGAAGGAGACTCTGCGGGTGGATCGGCCAAACTCGGTCGTGACCGCCGTTTCCAAGCGATTTTGCCGATCCGCGGTAAGATCCTCAACGTTGAGAAAGCAAGGCTCCAAAAGGTCCTCCAAAATAACGAGGTAGGGACCATGGTTTCAGCTTTTGGATGTGGCATTGGAAAGGATAACTTTAACCTTGAAAAGCTCCGCTACCATAGAATCATTGTAATGACAGATGCCGATGTCGATGGCTCCCACATTCGAACCCTTCTATTGACTTTCTTCTACCGCCATATGCCGGCTCTGATTGAGAACAATTACGTCTATATTGCGCAACCTCCCCTTTATAGGGTGTCACGGAAGAAAACGAGCCGGTACATCCACTCGGAGAGGGAGATGGATGAGTACCTCCTGAGCTTAGGGATCAGCGACATCACCGTTCGGATGGCTTCCCATAACCAATCGCTCGAAAAGGATGAGGTGAAAACCCTCCTGTATGCCATCCTTGAGGTGGAGAGCTTAATCGGCTCGATTGAAAGGAAGGGGATCCCTTTCCGCGAGTTTTTAGGAGCACAAAATGAAGAGGGGCACCTTCCCCGGTTTCACATTATTCTGAAAGGAGAGCATCAGTTCGTCTACTCGAACGATGAGTTTAAAGAGCTCAAAGCGCAAAACGAGGAAAATGAGCGGAAAGAGCACGCAGAAACGCTCGCGTCGATTCCTGAAGAGGAGCAGGCCGAGGAGATGAAAGAGTTCACCCCCCGCCCTCTTGCTTTTGTCGAGCTCTATGAAGAGGGGAAACTGAAAGCGCTGAAAGAAAAACTTGCGGACTATAGCTTCTCTCTTGGCCAATATGTAAAGGCGGAAGGGAAACTTCTCGACATCGTTGAGGAGGGAGGAGCGGAAACCCCCATTTACACCTTGAAGGAGCTGATCGAATTCCTTCGCGCGAATGGAAGAAAAGGGATCGAAATCCAGCGGTATAAGGGTCTCGGTGAGATGAACGCTGACCAGCTATGGGAAACCACGATGGATCCTGCTGAACGCACGCTGGTGCAGGTGACGATGCCCGACGCCGTTGCTGCCGACCACATGTTTACCATGTTGATGGGAGACGAAGTCGCTCCCCGCCGCGCCTTTATTGAATCACACGCCTTATCGGTTAAGAATCTAGATATATAACAGGAGAAACCATGTCGTATACAGAAGGAGAAACAGTTGTCCCACGCAGTGTGGAAGAGGAGATGAAGGAGAGCTACCTTCGCTACTCCATGTCGGTCATCATTGCCCGCGCTCTTCCCGATGTTCGTGATGGACTCAAACCCTCACAGCGACGGGTTTTATACGCGATGCGGCAGCTGAACCTCAGCCCCGGCGCGAAACACCGAAAGTGTGCAAAGATCTGTGGTGACACCTCAGGGGATTACCACCCTCATGGTGAGCAGGTCATTTACCCCACCCTTGTCCGGATGGCTCAAGATTGGGTGATGCGCTATACAATGGTCCAAGGGCAAGGAAACTTTGGCTCGATCGATGGAGACCCTCCAGCGGCGATGCGTTATACAGAAGCCCGCCTCACAAAGCCCTCGATGGCTCTGATGGAAGACCTCGATAAGGAAACGGTCGAATACATCCCCAACTACGACGAAACAAAAAAAGAGCCCACCGTTTTCCCCGCAAAGTTCCCGAACCTCCTCTGTAACGGTTCATCAGGAATTGCGGTGGGAATGGCGACCAACATCCCTCCCCACAACTTGACTGAGCTCTGCAAAGCGACCGAGCTTTTGATCGATAACCCCAATGTGACTATCGATGAGATCATGGAAGTGATGCCTGCTCCCGACTTCCCAACAGGAGGGATGATCTGTGGTTACCGCGGAATTAAAGAGGCGTTCCACACCGGAAGAGGAAAGCTTAGAGTTCGAGGAACCATTCATGTTGAAGAGACCAAAACTGCTGACAAACAGCGTCTCATCATCGACCAAGTTCCCTACAATGTCAACAAAGCCCGTCTCATCGAGCGGATTGCCGACCTTGTTAACAACAAAGCGATCACCGGAATCGCCGACATCCGTGATGAATCGGATAAGCAAGGGATGCGCGTAGCGATCGACCTTAAGAAGGGAGAGATCCCCGATGTGGTGATCAACCAGCTCTACAAATTTACCGACATGCAGATCACCTTCGGGTGTAACATGCTTGCCCTCGATAAAGGGCTTCCCCGCATCATGAACGTCAAGCAGATGATCGCAGCATGGGTGGAGCACCGGATCGAAGTGGTCCGAGCGCGGACCCGCTTTGAACTTAACAAAGCCGAAGCGCGGGCTCACATCTTAGAGGGATATCTCAAAGCGCTTAGCCACCTCGATGATGTGGTCAAGATCATCCGGAAAAGTAACACCCGTGAAGAGGCAAAGATTGCCCTTGTCGAAAAGTATCAATTTACCGACCGTCAAGTCAACGCTGTCCTCGACCTTCGCCTCTATCAACTCACCGGAATGGAAAAAGAGAAGATCGAAGCCGAGTACGCCGATCTTCAAGCAAAAATTGCCCACTACCGGGCTATTCTTGGCAGTGAAGCTCTTGTTCGAGGGATTATCAAGGATGAACTCGGAGATATCCAAAAGTTTGACAAGACCGAGAGAAAAACCCAAATCGTCCCAGCCGAAGAGGAATTCCAAATGGAAGACCTCATCGCTGACGAGCCGGTGATCCTCACCATCTCAAATGATGACTACATCAAGAGGATGCCAACTGGAACCTTTAGAGAACAGAAGCGAGGAGGTCAAGGAGTCATTGGCTTCGACCATAAGAAAGAGACCGATATGATCAAAGATATCTATGTTGCCTCGACCCACGATACCCTTATGTTCTTCACCAACTTTGGCCGCGTCTATTGGGTCAAAGTGTGGCAGATTCCTGAAGCGGGAAGACGTTCGAAAGGGAAACCGCTCGTTAACCTCTTAGAGGGCTTGAGTGAAGGGGAGCGGATTGCCGCGCAGCTCCGCGTCCGTAAATTTGATGAGGAAGAGGCATCGATCCTCCTTGCAACCAAGCAAGGGGTTGTGAAGAAAACTCTCCTCGAAGCCTTCAGCTCGCCTCGCCGTAAAGGGGTCTATGCGATCAACATCGACGAAGGGGATGAAGTCATTGCAGCCCACATGGTTCGCCCTGAAGAGCAGATCATGCTCTTTACCCACGAAGGGATGGCTGTTCGCTTTGACCAAGAGCAAGTCCGTGCGATGGGACGGGTGGCCCGTGGTGTCCGCGGCGTAAAGCTCAAAAGCGCTTCGGACCATGTCGTCTCGTGCGAAGTGGTTAGCGGTAACGAGACCGTCCTTGTTGTCTGTGAAAATGGATATGGAAAGCGGTCGAGTGTCGAGCAGTTTAGACAGACCCACCGTGGTGGCGTCGGAGTCCGCTCGATCATTACCAGCAAGAGGAATGGACAAGTTGTCGGCGCCCTTTCTGTCGGCGATAAAGATAGTGTGGTCCTTATGGCAAGCTCAGGGCACACCCTCCGCCTTAGCATGCAAGACATTCGGGTGATGGGGCGCTCCACCCAAGGGGTGAAAGTAGTCAACCTGAAAAATAGCGACACCCTTGTGGCGATGCAAAAAATCGAACATTTGGAAGAGAGTGAAGAGAAAAAATAGAGCCCTTTTTGTCACCTTCGAAGGAGGTGAAGGGGCGGGAAAGACCACCCTCATCAATCGGGTCTATGAAACGCTCTCCTCCAAGGGACACACCGTCATTAAGACCTTCGAGCCAGGGGATACCCCTCTGGGTGAGGAGATCCGTAAGCTTGTCCTCTTGCAAGAAGAGCGCCCCGTCTGTAAGCAAAGTGAGCTTTTCCTCTTCCTCACAGATCGGGCTCAACATGTGCAAGAGGTGATTGTGCCCGCCCTCGAAGAGGGGAAAATCGTCCTGTGCGACCGGTTTAATGACTCGACGATGGCCTACCAAGGGGTTGCCCGCGCTCTAGACCCCGATCTTCTCGAAAAAATCTGTCTCACTGCAACCGACGGCCTTGTCCCCGATCTTACCCTCTATCTCGACCTCGATCCCAAGGAGGGACTTAAGCGGGCGCAACACAAAGAGGCCCATGACCGGATCGAAAAAGAAAAAGGGGACTTTCATAGCAAAGTGCGTGCAGCCTTTCTCTCCTTTGCCGAAAAAGAGCCCGACCGATTCCATGTGATCGATGCGAGTCAGCCCATCGACACGGTCTACCAAAATGCCATGTCTGAGGTAGAATTAGCTTTATGTCACATCTAAAACCCCTTCTTGAAAACACTCCCCACGCCATCCTTGTTGAAAGTGACGCAGGGGTCGATGCCTTTGCCCGCACCCTCCTCAAAACCGATAAAAAAGAGCCCCCCGACCTCCGCCATCTCTATCCCGAGGGAAAAAGTCGTCGCCACCCGATCGAAGCGATTCGTACCCTCATCGAAGAGGCGAACCTGCTCCCTTTCGAATCGGAGCACAAAGTCTTTATCATCCATGAAGCTGACCGGATGCTTCCCTCTAGCAGCAACGCCCTTCTAAAAATCTTAGAAGAGCCCCCCTCCTTTGTGACCATTATCCTGATCAGCGCCCACCCGGAAGCGCTCCTTCCAACGATTACTTCCCGCTGCTTCCAGGTTCCCTCTGACACAAAAGTGACAACCGATCGAGAGCTTTCAGACCAGATGTTTCGCCTCGGGATGGCCCTGCTTCAAAAAGATTTCCTAGCGGCCAAAGAGCTTGCCGCGACCGAAGAGCCCCAAAAAGCCCTTGCCTATCTCTTCTCCTTTTACCGCGACCTTCACCTCCTCCGCGCGGGAGGCAACCCCGAGCTTCTCTTCTACAAAAACAAACAAGAGACCTTAGAGACAGTTGAAGGGGAGCTTCCCTCGCTCGAATCGATCGAGGAAAAGATTGAAAGGGCATCTGAAGCGGTTGAGCTCAATCTTTCCTTAGCTTCAGCACTTGCTATTTTCTAAAAACCTAGCCCTAATTCAAACGCGAAGGTATTTAGCCATTCAAAATGTCCACTATACTCAATTTCAAATGGAATATAGTGGATTTTTCCGAAAAATTTCTTGTTCTTTGAAATAGAGTAGTCTTGACCAATGAAAAGAGAAGAAAGAAAGCTATCATCATCCTCATTAGAAAATGCACTCAATGCTTCTAATCCAAAGAAAAATTGACTGGTTAAGTTAGGATTAACAAAGTAACTGATATTACCTCCTAAAATAATCATAAAGTCGTTACCAAATATGAAGTCGCTGGTGAGAGCTTGAAATCTTATGTTAAGGCCAAGGCCTAGATGATTCTTTTGGTATTGATATCCAATTTCTGGAATAAAAAAATGGTAGGTTGATAAGCCTCCAAAATAAAAATAGCTATTTTTAATCTCTGTAACATCAGGTTGAGACATTGCAGTATAGGCTTCTTGTTTTTCTTCAGCAGTTAGTGATAGGCCAAAGCAAATAATAAATAGGACAATAAATTTTTTCATAAATCCCTGTTAGTTGGGTATACATGTTGTATTTTCTTTTTACATCTGTAGCTCCTATTTTTTCAAGTCAAAATTTTAAAACTCGATGGTCAAGGTTTTTTATGCTGACACTTATAAAATAGCTTTTTGCTATTCTCTCTTAGAGAAACAGCCCTTTCATTTTCCAAAAGAGGACAATTCAAAAAAAATATTGCAAAAAATGTCTGCAAATGATTAGATGTAATTCTTTAATTAACAAAGAACTTTCAATATTTACCTGGAGAACGTAAATGGTCGTTTCAAGGCACCTTAACTATATTAGAAAGCACCTCAATAAACTCGTTGAGAAAACATCTGGTGAAGTCCATAGTGTTGCAAATCAGCTGGCTAAAGATATTCATGAAGAAATCGAGGCTTTTAAGGTTGCTTATGCTGATAGTTTAAACTTGACAGTTGATAAGTTAGACCCCTTAGTTAGGGGTTGGTTGGAAAAAATCAATCAAAGGGTAGAACATCTTGAAAAAAAGATAGATAAGGTAGCCTTAGTCTGGCCCGATTTTGCACTAAATACTTCCCTATCTGTGCCATTTATGGGGAATTATCCTAAAGTAACTCGATGGTCACCAAAATATGTTTTTGGTAAAGAGAATGCGATAATTCACTTTCATGGGATTTTTCCCTTAGACTCTAACCCAAAGCTTAGAATCCAGGATAAGGTGATTGAGCCTTATGAACATATCAATACACAAATCAGCTTCTCTATTCCAAAAGAGCTTTATGCTGAGGTTAAGTCGCCCCGATTTATAAAAGGAGAATTGAGGTTAACAGAAAGGTCACAAGTCATTTCTTGTATTTCCAGTAGATTAACCTTTAAAACAACCCTTGTTGCTTTTCCCGAGTTTGCCGGTAAGCTTTCTATTCTCACACATGAACAAGAAAAGCCAGAAACCGTTAATCTTCGCTGGGGTGAAACTATTATTAGAGGAGTAAAACCCAACAAATGGAAGATTTGCTTTGATGCCTATAATAATAGCCATTATGAGTTTATTGGTACGACACTGAACAACCCGATTCTAGAAGTTTCAGACTTAAAAGATCGCGTGAAAATTTTTGTTAAGGGTCCTAGGATGGAGCTTTTGCATCTACGGCATGTCGTCGATCAAGTTTCTATTCTAAAAGAGCCAGAACAAAAAACTCCACCAACTAAGGCTCCTCCTCCACCAGTGCCACCAACTAAGACTTCACCCCCATTAGTGCTACCAACTAAGGCTCCTCCGCCAGTGCCACAGATTCATCCTTTTCGGGCAGCTCTTGGTCACCTTCCCCATCAGATTCAATCCAATCACTTCCAATCATCCGGGCAGAAAATTCCCGCAGCTATTAAAAAAAGCTATCCCTACCTCTACAAAGAGCACATTCATAAAAAATCGACCCAAGAAGTGCGTATTGCTCCCGCACATAAAGCCATTGCTATTTACAAAAGTGGAAAATGGCGATTCTACTGGCTAGGGCCTCCATCATCGGCAATCGTAGAAAAAAAAGGTGGTTTCCAAAAAGCCTTCGATGCTTTTAAACCAAAATACCTAGAGATGGCTCGTAAGCCCTATATAGCCAGTCGTCTTTAACACTAAGATTAAATCCAATTAGGAGAAAACCTATGTCTAGCAGTTCTACCTATAGTTCTTCAAGTAGCAGCTCTTCGAGCTCAACTTACACAAATAACCCATTACACGAACCAAAAGACTATTGGGTAAAGAAGCTAGTGTTTAATTGCATAAGTTAGCGATCGTATTTCTAAGTTGAGCCCCCTTTACTTCTCTTTTTCTCCATACAAAAGGCTTTGCCCCTTCGTGGTATATGGAACTTCTTTTTTCTGGCTTGCTGTGAACAGTAAGCTCGAGTGGCGTAATAGAGCGCATGATAATCAAAACTTTTTTCGCGGGAGATTTGCATTTCTATAATGAAACAGTTCCTGCTTTGATCCTCACACATAACATCAACGACTGAAACACGGAGCGGTGCAGTTCCAGGGTCTTGATTTATTTTAAGAAGATTAACTCCTTGACAGGGCAAGGTCTTTCAAGGATATCATTTAAAAAATGGGTGAGAATGTCTTTATTTTTTTCGCTTCCAAAGATTCTTTTAAAGACTAAATGTTTTATTGGGTTTAAATACTTGCTGGTTAGGAACATTTTGCAAATCCTACAACGCTTTCGTAGCAAAGGAGGAGGTGATCGACCCCATTCATCGCCTTATGAGGATCTCCCTCTATTGGCAACCCAAGAGCCTCTGCGATTTTGTTTTTTGAGACCTCGGTTTCCCATGGCTTAATTGTTCCCTCTTGGAGGCACTTTACCCAGTACATCGGAGGCTAAGTTGAGCCAATGGTAGGGCCGTTCAACTTCTCTTGTGTATCAGCATCGACGAGCTGGAAAAAAAGGCCCGATCGAAGCG
Source organism: Candidatus Neptunochlamydia vexilliferae (assembly GCF_015356785.1). Lineage (NCBI taxonomy): Bacteria > Pseudomonadati > Chlamydiota > Chlamydiia > Parachlamydiales > Simkaniaceae > Candidatus Neptunichlamydia > Candidatus Neptunichlamydia vexilliferae. The sequence continues at coordinate 67,861 of NZ_JAAEJV010000002.1, forward strand.
ATCCGCACCCTCATCGAAGAGGCGAACCTGCCCCCTTTCGAATCGGAGCGCAAGGTCTTTATCATCCACGAAGCCGACCGGATGCTTCCTTCCAGCAGCAATGCCCTTCTAAAAACCTTAGAAGAACCCCCTTCCTTTGTGACTATTATCTTGATCAGCGCTCACCCCGAAGCCCTTCTTCCCACCATTACCTCCCGCTGTTTTCAGGTTCCCTCAGACGCAAAGGTGGCAACCGACCGGGAGCTTTCCGACCAGATGTTTCGCCTCGGCATGGCCCTGCTTTGAAAAGACTTTCTAGCTGCTAAGGAGCCTGCTGCGACCGAAGAGCCCCAAGAAGCCCTTGCCTATCTCTTCTCCTTTTACCACGACCTTCACCTCCTCCGCGCGGGAGGCAACCCCGAGCTTCTCTTCTAAAAAACAAACAAGAGACCTTAGAGACAGTTGAAGGGGAGCTTCCCTCGCTCGAATCGATCGAGGAAAAGATTGAAAGGGCATCTGAAGCGGTCGAGCTCGATCTTCCTTTAGCTTCAGCACTTGCTATTTTCTAAATTTTTTTCCTAGACATCTTGATAAAATATAACCGGCAGGTTAGACTCGAATTTGTGTTTGACCTGCCAACTATAGAAGGTCTATAAGTGGCAGGTTAAACATTTTGAGTTTAATTTGTTAATTATTAGAGTTTTGAGTTTGTTGAAATCATGACAACATGTTTGTTGGAGAATCGTTCAAAGAAAATTATTGGACGTATAAGAGAGCAGAAAATACTAAAAGATCTTTTTGACTCAAAAAAGGCTGAGTTTATTGCAGTTTATGGGCGTCGTAGGATAGGAAAAACCTATTTGATTAAGAACTTTGTAGATTCGGTGTCTACTGAATTTTTCCATGTAACAGGTATTCAAAAGGGAACTTTAGGAGAGCAACTAGGGGAATTTGCAAAACAGTTGGGAGTAGCTTTTTATAAAGGAGCTTCAATCACTTCCCGAAGGACTTGGATAAAAGCATTTGAAGATCTTACACGAGCAATCAATGAGATCCCTAAAGATAGAAAAATTATTCTTTTTTTTGATGAGCTTCCTTGGATGGCAACCCCCCGTTCAAAATTACTTACAGCTTTAGAGTTATACTGGAACCGCTACTGGGTGTTTGATGATCGAATCAAACTCATTATATGTGGATCAGCAACCTCATGGGTTATTGAGAATATTATTAATAATAAAGGAGGGCTTCATAATAGAGTCACAAGGACAATCCAATTAAAACCGTTTACCTTATATGAGGTAGAAAACTTTCTGAAAGAACATCATATCCACCTTGATCATCGTCAAATTCTAGACCTTTATGTTGTTTTAGGTGGAGTGCCTTTATACTGGTCTTTTATACAGAAAGGGCAATCTGCTCATCAATGTATTGATGAATTATGCTTTCAAAATGATGGACCTCTTATAAAAGAATTCGATAGGCTTTTTCAGTCACTTTTTAATGACCCCGCACCCTACATAGATCTCATTCGGATTATTGCAAGTCACCGTTATGGAATTGGCCAGGCAGAGCTTATAGCAAAGTCAAAGTTTCCTGGTGGAGGGGGAACGGTTCGTAGATTACATCAATTAGAGGAGACAGGGTTTATAACCAGTCTTATTCCTTATGGTCATAAGGATAAAGGAATCTATTACTTGGTTGAGGATGAGTATAGCCTTTTTTACTTATATTGGATTGAACCAAACCTTAAAACCCTCACTAAAAAAGGTCTTGCTGAAGGGTTTTGGTTGTCTCAATCTAAGCAACCTTCTTGGAAAAGCTGGGTTGGGTATGCATTTGAATCTATTTGTTATAAGCATATTCACCAAATCCGTAAGGCCTTAGGAATTGATCCAGGAGCTTTTATAGGGACTTGGCGGTATGTTCCAAGAGCTCAATCTGCCCAAGAAGGAGCTCAAGTGGATTTACTTTTTGATCGTCCCGATGGAGTGATAACAATATGTGAGATTAAGTGTTGTGACCATCCATTTGCAATCGACAAATCTTATGCAAAGAACCTTCTAAAGAAATTAGAAGTATTTCGTAAGCAGACAAGAACGAAAAAGCAGCTATTTCTTTCAATGATCACAACGTTTGGTCTTAAGCCGACAATGTATTCCGAAGAAATTGTAACCAATCAAATTACACTCAAGGATTTGTTTAGTTCCTAAGGTCTTTCAGAGTCAAAGCCAATAACTTTCTCATAGCAGAGAAGGAGATGGTCGACCCCATTCATTGCCTTATGGGGGTCTGCCTCTAATGGCAGCCCAAGAGCTTCTGCGATTTTATTTTTTGAGATCCCGGTTTCCCATGGCTTGACCGTTCTCTCTTGGAGGCACTTGGCCCAGTACATCGAGGCCAAGTCGAGCCAGTGGTAGGGCCAGTTCAGCTTCTCTTGTGTATCAGCATCGACGAGCTGGGAAAAAAAGGCCCGATCAAAGGAGGGGTTTTGGCAGATAAAGACCGCCTTGCCCCGTTCGATACCGCACCGGGCGAAGGAGCGCTGGATGATGTCGGCCGCTTCTTCTCTCTTCATCCCTTTTTGGAGCTCTTCGAAAGTAAAGCCATTCACTTCAAGGCTTGCGGGGTCACTTTTTGCCCACTCCACATCGGTCACAAAGAGGGGAGTTGAAAAAGCCTCGATCGAAGCGCCCGTTTGAATATCGATAATCTTGTAGGCAATCTCAATGATGTGGTGTCTTTTCACATTGAGGCCATTTGTTTCTGAGTCTAGAAAGATTCCAAGCACGGCATATCCTAAAAGGTTCGAGTATACACTTGTCAAATTTTAATGCATACATTAAATATAAGAAATATGGAAAAAGATACCCTTTCAGTCAACACCGCCATTGAGAAGCGGGATGAAATCTCTGAGCTTCTCTATCCCCTTCTTGCAAGCACCTACGCCCTCTACCTCAAAACGCAACACTGCCACTGGAATGTTGTGGGACCTCAGTTCTACTCTTTCCATCTCCTCTTCCAGAGCCAGTATGAAGAGCTTGCTGAGGCGATCGATGAGATGGCTGAGCGGATCCGCGCTCTTGGCTCTTTCCCTGAGGGCTCTTTCGACACCTTTTCCAAGGCGAGCTTTATCCCGGAGGCCGACAAGCCCCTTTCGGCGATGGAGATGATCCAGGCCCTCCTCGAGGGGCATGAGGCGCTCATCCAATATATGCGGAAACACCTCCCCTTCATCGAAGGGGAGGGGGATGGAGCAACCGCCGATTTTCTCAATAAAAGACTTGTCATCCACGAGAAAACGGCCTGGACTCTCCGCTCAACAATTCTCTAATCTTCTTCATAAATATGCTTGCTACGGATACGCTCTTTCCACTTCGTCCAGCCAGGAAGGCGGTAAAGCGATAGAAGGGCAAGGACAATGATCGTTCCCCCCGTCGCTAAAATGTACATCTTGTTCGCAATAGCAAGACCAATCGAGGCCGTTGCCCAAAGGGTTGCCGCCGTAGTCAGCCCCCGAATATGCCCCTTGTCTCGCAAGATGACACCAGCGCCCAAGAAACCAATCCCGCTCACGATCTGAGCAGCGACTCGCGAGGGGTCTGCGGTTCCACCTACCGTTCCCTCAAAGGTAGCAGGGGAGATATTCATCGAAATAAAGCCAAAAAGACAAGCCCCCAGGGCCACTGCTGCATGGGTCCGGATCCCAGCCAGCCCCACATGACGCTCTCGCTCTAGCCCAATCAGAGCTCCTAAGACAGCCGCCAAAAGGAGGTGGGCGGCCATGATCAGTTCAACATCAAAGTTTTCCATAGCCTCCTTTTAGTCGCTCGCAAACCAACTGTAAAGAAAAAAAACCTTTACGGAAAATGGTACCAGCGTTACCTTCGGCTTAGTGTCTAACCCGGTAATAGCTTATTTAAAAGGAAATGTTGCTGGAGATTGGCTGCCTTGGATACATACATAAATAACCTGAATGATGAATCACGCCCCTTGTGTTTAATTTTTTAATTTGCTAGCGTTGGGGTTGTAGTTAGTAGAGCTACCTAGGACAAGTTCCCTTACCCAAAACTGCTAAATTTTTTAACCCATGGGCAGGATTGGCTTGGGTGAAAGCCCCTAGAAGCACGGGAGCTGTCGCCCCTCTCAAATTGATAAGGAGCTATAAGAATGGCATACCCTGTAATATCATCAAAAAACACACAGGTATCTACATACCAACAGTTAAGTTATTCTGGAATTAAAGTAAAAGATCCTAAAGCCACGGCTGTTATAACGGGGGTCCTTTTGGGGGTCAATATACACCGCCGTAAATATTTAGTGACATCTGAAGAATTGGGAGAAATAAACTCGATCTTAGGGGCTGGGATTACAAACCAAATACCCACATATATTCAAACATGCAATACAGTAGATAAAGCTTTAAGTCTAACAGGCTTAAAGCTCCGTCGTCAAATGTATTCTAAATGGCCAGACCGTAGTCAGCAAAGGTTCCAAAGGCTAATAGACTTCATCATGAAATGCCCTTTTTGTATTATTTTGCCAGATAATCAGTGTCGATCAGGAGATGGAGAGGTACTTACTGTTCATAAAATAGAAATCAGTGCTTCGGATAGTCGGATATCGGCTATAGTTACACCAAAGTTTGCAGCATTGAGTAAACGTAGCTCGAAGTCAACTTATACTTTAGCTGCAGTCTCTGAAAATGCAATGGCTGCTTTAGCAATGATGGCTAACCGGTCTTCTATTCATTTAGATATGGTAGACAAACCTACCCAGCCTTTAATGCCTCACTCAGCAACAAATAGTCAGAAAGACTGCTGTAACTGCTTAATGCTTTAGATTCTTGTGCTTAAGGTGCTAATTATATAGCTAATTGCAATGCGCATTGCAACTAGCCCAGGAAAGAAAAATTTACCTTTTGTTCTTGCAAGGGGTGTGGTATGCTATGCGTATGAGCCTATCCCCCTAATAAGTTGATTGGGGTTTTTATGGATTTTCGAGCAGATTTTGAAGATTTATTTGAGCACATTGTCCAAGAGACAAGGGCGAAAAATAAAGCTTTAAAAGATGCCGAAAAGGCGAAAAAGATCAACAATTTATTAGGGGGATAAGCTCATGGTAGCTTCTCAAAGAAAATTTAGAGAGATCGTCTTTCAAACCCTCTACAGTCGGGACCTCAACGAGGAGGCCGACGCAAAGGTCCTTTCCTCTTTTTTGGACCAGTTTGTGGTGACCCGCAAGGTTCTCCATCAAGCTTATGCCAAGGTGGAAAAGATTTTTAGTGACCTAGAGGCGATTGATGCCTTGATTTCTAAATTTTCAAAAGATTATGATTTTAAAAGGATCTCTCGCGTTGAGCGGAACATCCTTCGGCTAGGCGTTTATGAGCTCAAGATGGAAGGGGAGATCCCCCCAAAAGTCGCGATTGCAGAGGCGATTCGGCTCAGCCGAAAGTTTGGAACTCCTGAGGGAGGAGCCTTTGTCAACGCTGTTTTAGATGCGATTTTTCAATCAGAGGAAGCTCCATGTCTATCGAAGCCCGTCTTGAACCCAACAAGCCCCTAAAGGAGCTTTCCACCTTTGGGATTGGGGGACCGGCCCGCCTCTTCATTACCATTGAGACACTCGATGAGATGATCGCTCTGCGCAAATACATTAACCGAGAAAAGATTCCTTACTGGGTCGTTGGCAAAGGGTCCAACTCCCTTTTCGATGACCGGGGTTTTGATGGACTGGTCATTTTAAATAAGATCGACTTTATCGAAATGGAAGAGGGGAGTCTCTACGTAGGGGCAGGCTATTCTTTTTCCTTGCTGGGAGCGCAAACAGCCCGCAAAGGGTGGGGAGGACTCGAGTTTGCTTCGGGCATTCCAGGAAGCGTTGGAGGGGCGATCTATATGAATGCGGGCGCTGGAGGGGCTGAAGCATGTGACGTTTTGACAAGCGTTGGTTGGATCGACGTGGAAGGCAATTTTATCGAAACGCCACGCAAAGAGTTGACCTTTTCTTACCGCACCTCTCCCTTCCAAAAAAAGGAAGCAATGATCGTTTCGGGGCGGTTTCAGCTTGAAAAGGTGGAAGGTGCGCGGAAGAAACAGCTTGAGATTATTGCTTACCGCACCGGAACGCAGCCCTATGGCGACAAAAGCGCTGGGTGCATCTTCCGCAACCCGAAAGAAAAAGGGGCAGGAGCCTTGATCGAAGCATGTGGTCTTAAAGGAAAACGGATCGGCGGAGCCGAGGTTTCCCCCATGCACGCCAACTTCATTGTTAATCGGGGCGATGCGACAGCTGCTGATGTCTTGGAACTTGCTCGATTTATTCAAGAGGAAGTGCGACAAAAAACAGGTCATAACTTACAAATGGAGGTGAGAAAAGTTCCCCATGATGTCTGATCCCCAATATTCTTTAGAAAAATTGCACCATCTTTTCGGCCCCAGCACTCTCTTCAAATCTCGCCTTGTCTCTTGGACAATGCTCTCGATTTTTCGAAAGCGCTGGAACCAAAAATCTGGAGGCACTTTTTCTGAAGAATCTTTGCGATCAGACGCCCGTTTTGATCTCCATTGCCACTCGACATGCTCTGATGGGACATGTACCCCTCTTGAGCTCCTTGAGCTTGCCAAAGAAAGGGAGCTCAGCGGCATTGCGATTACCGATCACGATACCCTCGATGCCTACACCGAGGAGCTTTTTGCTCAGGCCCAAGAGCTTGAGGTGAAACTCTATGTGGGGGTGGAGTTTTCAACCCGCCACCAAGGCTATCCCGTCCATCTCCTTGGCTACGGTCTTCAAAAAACCCCCGAGATCTTAGCCTTTTGTCAGGAGCACCAAGAGAGACGTCTTCAAAGAAACCGGGCTATTTTAGAAAAGCTGAGCCGTCTTTCGATGGTGATCGACGAAAAGGAACTGGGCGATCCAAGCGATCGGACGATCGGGCGTCCCCATATCGCAGAGCGTTTAATGGCAAAGGGGTATGTCCAGTCGATCCGAGAGGCCTTTGACCGGTTTTTAGGGGAGGGGAAACCCTGTTTTGAAGCTGGCTGCTCTTTTGGGGTCGAAGAGACGATTACTAAGATCCATGCGGCAGGAGGAAAGGCCTTTATTGCCCACCCTTACCTCGTTAAAAAGAGTGGTATTTTAAAAGAGCTTCTCGAGATGCCTTTCGATGGGATCGAGTGTTACTATAGCCTGTTCCATAATGGGCAAGAAAAAAAGTGGCTCAAGATCGCTGAAGAAAAGGGATGGCTCATCAGTGGCGGTTCCGACTTTCATGGAAGCGTTAAGCCCCATGTACAGTTAGGGTGCTCATGGGTCCCTGAAGAAGATGTCCTCAAAATCTTTGGAGAAAGATGAACAGCTACGACGAACTCTTTTCCCTAAAAGGTCCCCAAGAGCGACGAAAAGATCTTTCTGGAATCCTTGCTGCTGCTAAAAAACTGGGCCATCCCGAGCGAAAATTTCCCACTGTCCATGTCGGGGGAACCAATGGAAAGGGGACCGTCTGTTTCAAACTTGCTGAGGTCCTAAAAGATAATGGGTATCGGGTGGGGCTTTTCACCTCGCCTCACCTTTTTACCTATCGAGAGAGGATCCAAATCAATGGGAAAATGATCCCCGAAGAGGAGGTGTTTGGCCGTCTTAGCAAGATCTTACCGTTAGCTGAAGAGCCCACATTTTTTGATGTAACAACCCTTCTAGCTTTCGATTACTTTGCCGATGAAGAGATCGATGTGGCTGTCATTGAGGTGGGGATTGGGGGGCGTCTTGATGCCACCAATATTGTCACCCCGATCCTTTCGATCATCACCTCGATTGGCTACGACCACATGGCGATTCTTGGCGAAACCCTGGAAGAAATCGCCACAGAAAAAGGGGGGATTATCCGAGAGGGGATTCCCGTTATTGTGGGAGAGACAGCAGCCCTTCCCCCTATCTTAGAAAAAGCCACCGACCTGACCATTGCAAGGAACAACTCAACCGATATCGTCAGGAGAGCCCTTAAAAAGCTCCCCTTTAGTATTGATGTGGGAGAGGGGATCCGAAGACGTCCTCCCTGCCGGTATGAAAAGCGGGGCGATGTCATCTTTGATGTGGCCCATAACCCGACCGCTTTTGAACGTCTCTTTAAAACCGTTCAAAGGGAGTATCCCGGGAAAAAGATCCATCTCCTTTTAGGGCTATCAAAGGATAAAGATGTCGAGGATTGTTTAGAGGTGATCGAGCGATACACCGACCACATTGCCCTTTTGCCGGTCGAGCATCCCCGCCTCCTTCCCCATGAAGCCTTTAGAATAGGGACACCACTGACTGCAGAAAAGGCCCTTACTCATGCTAAGCAAGAAAACGCAGTCGCGGTTGTGACCGGCTCTTTTTACATCATGAGTAGCTTGAAGCCTCTTCGAGAATCTCTAGGGCTTCTTCCTTAGAAGGGGGCTCATTACCCAAAAGTTTAAACGCTTCGGTCACGATTTCATGAGGGGTTTTGACCCCAATTCCCGGGCACAAAATCTCAGCCTCATGGACCCTTCCAATATGGATTAGGCGCGCCGCCTCTAATCGATTCAGTCCCTCTTCCGCCTCTTCCCAATCGGGGGCCGTGACCGCCCCTTTTGCATTTGACTCTGGAAGCATTCCATCCTCCATGCTTGTTTGAGAATGGTGTACCACATCGACCTTCAGACCTGCAAGAATCTTTTGAACCAAAGCAATAAAACTTTTACTTTCTCCCTCTCTTTCTAGGAACGGGTTGTTATAGCGCAATTCATGTAAAAGAATGTCTAATTCTAGAGCCCGTTCTTCTAGCTCTTCGTAAGAGGCGTAGCGCCCCTCTTTCAGTTCGATTGCTTCGTCCACTAAAGCATGGAGCTCATTCTGAAGGCCAATGTGGTAGATCCTTCCGCAGAGGCTTTGGTAGGTTTCAAGAGCGCGGGCAGAAAGCTCTTTGAGATCGATTTGAGCCACCTCTTCCGTTGCTTCTACTAGCATATCAGGGGCATAAAGATCTTGTTTGTTCATCGTATTAAAAAGACCTTCAACCTGAAATAAGTTTGTTGCATTTATAAGCATAGAATACCCCGTTCTGTACTAATTATACCATACTTTTACCGAATAATCAATCGGCAAACATTTTTGCAATGATTAAAATATTTATTACAATGCCTTTTGAATCAAAAGCATCGAGGGAGCAGTCATCTTTTCCCCCCAAGTTTTGTGAGAAACTTCAAAACTCTCTTTGGGAAAAGTTTTTGCAAACTCCAAAAGAGCCTCTTTCTCCCGTTTTCCTTCCGTGTGACCGGGGTAGAGGGTGAGGGTCATGAGTCCTCCCCTAGAGAGGAGCGTAAGCCCTTTTGAGACACTTTTGAGGGTGGTATTGACTCGGGTGGTAATGGATTTGTCCCCACCGGGGAGGTAGCCGAGGTTGTAGACGATCAATTCAATATTTTCCTCAACCCCAGGGAAGGTTGAGTGGCATTCCAAGTGGTAGGAAATATTTTCCTCACCCACCCTTTTTTTTGTCTCTTCGAGCGCCTTTTTTTGGATGTCGAAAACATAAAGATGGGAAAGGCCCATCCCACTCAAAAAAAGGGTGTCATGCCCGTTACCGCAGGTGGCATCGATTGCCCGATCACCTGGCTTGAGGTGCTGTTTCCAAATCTGCCCTTGAAAAGAAAAACGGTCTTGGTGTAGAGTCATTGATTAATCCGGGGTATTAGCTCAGTTGGTTAGAGCGCCACGTTGACATCGTGGAGGTCGGCTGTTCGAGTCAGCCATATCCCAATGAACCTATTCGCTGTTTATAACATCCTTTCTTTTCGTGCTTTCTGCACCTTTTTGGAAGCTGATTTTTCGCCCTTGTCTCTTGGACAATGTGCTCAAATCAGTTTCCAAAAACCTGCTAGAAATCAGCTGAAAATTAAGAATATCATAAATAGCGAATAGGTTCATGCGTATCTCTTTCAGTGCTGCGGAACTTTTAGCCGCAGCCGTTTTAGATTATATCCCAAAGGCCACGTTAGTTCAAGGGGGAGGGGATGCCCAACCTTTTTATTATGACTTTATCTTTGGAGCCCCTTTTTCCGAAGAGATGCTTCCCTTAATCGAGGAGCGGATGCGCGCGCTTGCCTCCAAAAAACTCCCCCTAGAAGTGAAAGAGATGGTTCCCTTTAGTGGGGCCGAGTTTCTCCGTCATCAAAAGCACCACCACCGCGCCAAGCGGGCCAAGAAAGCTTCCACCCCACTCGTGCAGATCTTATACATGGGGGAGTTTGTCGACTATGTCCCTTTTGAGCTCGTTAAAAATACCCAAGAGATCCCCCTTTTCAAACTCACGAGGGTAGAAAAACGGCCCGACCTTGAGGGGAAAGAGGTCTACCGGATCGTCGGGCTCATTGCCGAGACCAAGAAAGAGCTTAAAGCCCTTGCCAAACAAAGGTTTGAAGATCCTCTAGAGGCTGGGGAAAAGAAAGGTTTTTTTCTTGCCGAGCGAAGGCGCAATGGGGATGGCGAGGAGGAAGAAAAAATTTACTGGAAGGCTAAAGGAGAAGCGCTCATCCACACCCTTTATAAAGAGTGGCGCGCGGCCCGCTTAAAAGAAGGTTTTGAGCTCGTGGTGACCCCCGATCAAGACCATCAGGCTCTGTGCACACGGTCTGGCGCCTTTGCGGAGTGGCATTTCCCTATGAGCACCCTCACGATTTGCTGTCTCAAAAAAGAGTTAGAAGCGGCAAAAAAAAGATTGGAAGCTCCCTTCGAAGTGGTCAAAAAAGGAGAACTTTATATTCTCATAAAAAAGATGTCGCAAAAAAAAGAGTTATTCTGTAGAATGGCTCCTTACGCTAATTAGGACGAAAAAGCATTGAGAACTAACAAAGAAATCCGGGCGCCAAAGCTGCGACTGATCGGAAAAGATGGAAAGCAAATCGGTGTTGTGACCAACTCTGATGCCCAGAAGCAGGCTCAGCAAGCAGGGCTTGACCTTGTGGAGATTTCTCCCAATGCCGTCCCGCCCGTTTGTAAGATCATTGACTATGGGAAATTCCGCTACCAAATGACGAAAAAGGAGCGGGAGAGTAAGAAAGCGCAACACCAGGCGAAGCTCAAAGAGGTCAAGGTCAAGCCCAACATCGATGAACATGACTTGCAAGTAAAGATCAAGCGAGCAAGAGAATTTATCGAAAAGGGAAATAAGGTTCGCGTGACCTGTATGTTCCGTGGGCGAGAAATGGCCCGCGTGGGGTTAGGGCAAGCTGTTGTAAGCCGTATTGTGGAAGAGCTCAGTGACATTGCGCAAACCGAATCGCCTCCTAGACAAATGGGGCGTAACTACAGCCTCGTTCTTGCCCCCGTAGGCAAAAAGAAAAACTAACATAAGTTTGGAGAATCATCGTGACGAAAATGAAAACAAAAAAAGCGATACGGAATCGCTTTAAGAAAACAGGAACCGGAAAGATCATGCGGACCAAGCAGGGACGGAGACACATTCTGACCAAGAAGACTTCGAAGAAGAAGCGGCAGCTGAAGAAGCAGACCGTAATGAGCGAGTCTTACGCTAAGAAATACAAGCGTCTTGCTTGCATGTAACCGCAAAAAGAATTAGGAGAATAAAGAGTTATGGTAAGAGCAAGAAATACAGTTGCTTCAAGAAAGCGGCGCAAAAGACTACTTAAGCGAGCGAAAGGGTTTAGTGGAGATCGGAAGAACCACGTCCGCCTCAGCTCAGATGCGGTGATGAAGGCGCTAGCCTTTAGCACAATGCACCGGAAGAAGAAGAAAGGGGACTTCCGTCGCCTTTGGATTACCCGGATTGGGGTTGCAGCAAAAGCGCAGGGGATTTCCTACAGTCGCCTGATCAATGGACTGACCAAAGCAGGATGTCAGATCAACAGGAAGATGCTTTCGGACATCGCGATCCGCGATCCCCAGAGCTTCGCCGCTTTCGCTGACACTGCCAAGCAAGCACTAGCGTCGTGAAAGAGCGGATCGAAGACCTTAGACAGTCATTCAAAAGTGAAATCGAAGAGATAGATAAGGTCAGAGATCTCGAAGCGCTCCGCATTAAATATCTTGGGAAGAAAAGTCCCATCCAAGCCCTTATGCAAGATCTCAGGAGCTGCTCTCAAGAAGAGCGTCCTGAGATGGGCAAGCTGATCAATACCCTCAAGCAAGAGGTCTCTCTAGAGATCGACGCCCACCACCAGACCCTTAAAGAGAAAGAGCTTTCCCTCCGTCTCACCCAGGAGAAAGTGGACGTCACTCTTCCAGGGCGTCGCCCTTTCCTCGGGAAGGAGCATCCCTTATCCCAAATGGAAGACGAAGTGATCGACATCCTCATCGGCATGGGGTTTTCGGTCCAAGAGTGTCCCGAGATCGAGTCTGAGTACTATAACTATGGGGGGCTTAACTATCCTCCCGACCATCCCGCACGCGACATGCAGGACACCTTTTACATTACCCCTGATATCCTCCTCCGCTCTCACACCACCTCGATTCAGCAACACATGATGGAAAACAGCACGCCCCCGATCCGGATCCTTGCAGCCGGCAAATGTTACCGGAACGAGACCATTACCGCCCGCTCACATGTTTTCTTCCACCAAATCGACACCCTCTACATCGACAAAGGGGTGACCTTTGCCGATCTTCTTGCCACCAAAGAAGAGTTTTATGCCAAGGTCTTCAAGCGGAAGATTGAGCTACGGGTTCGTCCCAGCTATTTTCCTTTCGTTGAGCCCGGCATGGAAGTGGACATTAAGTGTACCGCGTGCGGCGGAAGTGGCTGCCAACTCTGCAAACACACTGGTTGGCTCGAAGTTGCAGGAGCGGGGATGGTCCACCCCAACGTCCTCAAAGCAGGGGGAATCGATCCCGAAGTCTACTCCGGCTACGCCTGGGGTGGGGGAATCGAGCGTCTCTTCATGCTCCGACATGGCATCAGTGACATCCGCCTCTTCACCGAAAACGATACCCGTTTTCTCTCTCAATTTGCATAATCCTCTTGCCAATAAGAGCTCATAAAATGTATAGTGCTAATTTCTAAATGATTTGGAAGAGTGGCAGAGTGGCCGAATGCGTCTGTCTTGAAAACAGAAGTGCCGCAAGGTACCGGGGGTTCGAATCCCTCCTCTTCCGAATTTTTCCAAAAATTCGAAGTGGGGGATTAAAACTTTTTTTTATAGGGGTTCATCGATCACAAGAGTGGGGTTTTACAAAAAAAAATTTATTTCTTGAAACAATATTAATCAATGCCTTACACTGTCATCTTTGAACACTGATGAGCCGACTCAGGTCGGACTCTTGGGAAAATTTATGTACTTTTTGCCCAGAGTGGGTAATGTACGAAAAACTAACAAAAAACTAAATTCACGGAGGAATTTATGGCAACTTGCAAAAATATCGGGAATGCTGCTAATTGGTCAGCTTTCGTTGACTACAAAACTACAGGCCAAGACACACTAATTGGTGGTGTAGCCTTGGGCTTTATATGCCTTCTTGGGAAAAAACTTGACGTTGTCAAGCTTCCTAAGCTAGACCTTAATGTGTCTCAAGCAATCCTTGGGACGCTTCTCTCTTATAGCGGATCTGTCGGTATTCGTCAAGCCTTCTTCACTGAAAATAAAGAAGCAGGCGACACCAACAAAAAGAGCCCAATTTATAAAACTGCTGGGTTGGCGCTTATTCTTTTTGCTTTAACTTTAGGAACGCAATATTCTAAAGTTAAGAGTCTGTTTGGAAATAAATTTGTAGCAACTCTGAATCGGGAATTTGCAATTTCTATGGGTATTGCAGGGGCTCTTACTGCTGTTACCGGTTATCTTACAAGAGAAAAGGTTAGCTCTGAAGACAGCCTGCCCTCCACCGGTAGTAACAGCAACGATAGCACCCCCAAACAAAAAGAAACCATCAGTAACGACGACTAATCGTGCTGGAGTCAAACTCTTGTTTGATAACGAGGTGGCAATCGCCACCTCGTTTTTTTTTGCCACCAAAAAATGACGATCCCTTAGGTTTTGCTCTCGAAATTGAGGTTACTACTGTCAATGGCTTCAATTTTTTCATATCTGTCCAGAGAAAAAAATTCTCCTTTACTTTGGAGGGCGATATCTGCTAGAATCATTTCTGATTTTACTCTTGATAGACCCTTATAAAGCGGTCTGAGCTTTTAGGAGAGCAACGTGGCATCATTACATTCCCCTACCAGCCCTTGTTATTTAGGTGGTTCATGGATTCAAGGAGCGCAAGGTCTCGTAACCCACCTGTGTATAGATGCTGCTGCTGCGACGGTGGCTAGCATAGCCTTTCTCCTTATACGTGGAGTGGAAGATTTTTCTCCCGTCTTGTGTACAGCTCCAGCTACTGCGGTTGCTCTAGATGGGATGCATGCTATTACCCATATTTGGCTAGATAAGACTGAGAATATCACCCTTCCATGGGCCTTAGCGGGTTTTGTGTTGTTTGGTTTTGTAACTTATCTCATTGCCGATGTTTCTTTGAATCATTGTCAGATCAAGCTCTCTAATAAACGGATTTGTCAATATAGCGCTATTGCATTTGTTGGAATCGCTCTGAATAATGGACTTATCTATTTATCAGCGCAAGGGGAGCAAAATGGGACTGATTAAAGGTCTTTATTCTACCCCTCAAAAAAAGGGGGGGGGAGTACCAATGAGCCCCAAGGCAAGGCATTTGAACTTGGACAGTGGGGACAGTTTTTATTTGTTCATACAATGATTGTAATGGCAATCGAAGGGTTAGCGGTCTTAGCGATCAACCGCTGGAAGCAGAAAGAGGTGATCCCTCTTAATTTTGTAGCAGCCCATGCAGCGATCTCTGCTGGAATCTTCGCCAGTTGTATCGATGGGCGCACCTTTATGACTGGAAGGCGTATTCGCCGTTCTGAGTTTTCCTTTGGTTTGGGGAAGCCATTAGGACCCTTTATGATCACTTTTGTGATCACTTCCATTGCACTCCCTCTTGTGGCTCGCTTTGCCCCCGATTATGGCTTTACCTCTCCTTTAAGTACACGTAAGATCGCTTGTCTGGGAGTGGTGTCGTCACTCATTCATGGTCTCTTAGAATCAGGACCAGATCCAAGTATAGGGCGTATATGGGAGTAGTCATTCAAAAATTGGCTCTGCAAGGGGTGGGCACAACCCTTTTAGGGGGCGCTTTTGCTTATGTTGGAGCTCTAGGACTCCGAAAAGTCTCTTGGCTTCAACTAAAGATCCCTCGCTCCCATATCGGAATGGCGATGCTTGCAGGAGGACTCACCTCTGCAGCTGTCCGCATTCTCCTTGTTGATACTCCTGCGAGGGGAAATTTAAAAAAGATTAAGCTTTATGAAACCGCTTTTCTTGCTGCGATCTTCTTTTCTACTCTTTTCCTGATGCCGCGGATTGCTCCCCACTTTAAAGTGGAGACAATCATCACTAGAGAAGCCGTTCCTTGCGCCGCTTTGGTGACTGCAGGAGCGGTTTTTGCCTATCTCTTTACCAGTTCTTCTTAGGACCGGTAAAGAAATAACTTCTCAATCTTAAGCGCCATATCATCTTCATCTACTTTGTTGCAAATTCTTGTAAACTAACAAGTTTACTTCGAATTTGCGCTGTGTAGCTGAAACGCTATGACACTTAAGATCAGAAATTTATTTACCGGTCCTTAGGGTTATGCGCCACTAAGTGCAACTTGTGCTCAAAGAAGGAGTAAACCGCCACAAGGCGGGAGACGAGGATCGCAATGTAGAATTGCCCGATGATCCCCTCTAGAATCGCGCAGGTCTGAGCCACATCTTTGATCGCTAAGATATCCCCATACCCAATGCAGAGAAGGGTCACAAAGCTAAAGTACATCATCTCAGAGAGATAGTGGCTATGGGTGATCAGGGTGGGGTCGATATTGGCGAAGTAAAAGGAGCCAGGGGTAATCAGATCGACAAAGAAGTAGGCAAAGGAAAACCCGAAAGCGACCATAAAGTAGGCGCAGACAACGCCGATGAGGGTCTCCATCTTCACCCGGGCATTGAGAACCACTCGCTTAATGATCGAGCCGGTGATGATAAAGACAAAGACAATGGTGAGAAAAAGAAAGGGGAGGGCGAGGATTTTTGTGTTGAAGATCAGGTTAAGCCATTGAAAGACAAGGGCGGGAACGGCGATACAGCTGGCAACGATCTTGGTTTTCTTCGAGTGGTTGCAGTTGAGGGTGGCGGCAACGAAAACAGCAAACAAAAAGAGCTGCCAGATAGCGAGATAGAGGGTTCCCCGGTCGTAGGGGCGGAAGATAAAGAGGAGAATAAGAGAGATCAGAAGGAGGTTAAAGTGGCCTCCGCCAATCTTCATACACTTTTGGTAATACCGGTCGAAAAATCCTTTCATATTTTTCTATATCTGTGATTGAAGGGTTTGGATCAAGAAAAAATTATTTTTCTTGAAGAAGAAGGGATTTCATGCAAAGCTAAAACAGGGAACTGCAAAAGAGGGGAGTTATATACCCAAACAAGTTCAAGAGTTGGTTCTTGAACTTGTTTGGGTATATATGGCTGCAAGCTAGGAACCTACACCATGGGATAATCCTTTTCTAGGAGGGATGTCAAAGCTCAAGAAAGAGCTTTCAAGCTCTTTAGAAACATTCATTTACACTTTTGAGCATGACCACCAAGGTAGGCCTTATTCACCTTTACAGGTAAAAAGTTCGCACATTTATCGGTGGTATATGTAAGAAAGATACGTCGGGGGCAAGCCCCCCGTTGCCCCCTTGAAGCCGTGGACACTTCACGACGCAGCTTTTCTTCGCCTTCGGCTCTGAAGCTGCGTAGGTTCAGTGTTTTTTTTTGTTAAGCTGAAAGTCAAACCAAAGCGAATATGGTAAGTGGCTAAAAAACTGAAAAAAGGAGACTTACTGCTTGGTAAAAGATGAGCGAGGTTTTCTAAAAAAAATCTTTCCAGCGAACGGACATGGCTTCGGAGCCGAAGGCGAAGAAAAGCCATGCGGTGAGCTGTCCGCGACTGTCGTGCTTATGCCTTTGGTGGGGGAGACCCCAAGAAAGTGATCGGCGATCTGATCAAACTCAGGCAAGATCTGGAGTAGAGGTGTTTGAAGCAGGGGATCCTAAAGAGCTATTGAAGGGGAAGGTGCAAGCCTTTCTGCAAGATTTTGAGGGTTCGGAAGATAGCGAAGAGGCGGTGAAAACCCTCCTCTCTATGTGCGGGATGAGCTCCTCAATGGAGCCCATGAAGTAGGGGGAGCTGTGCACATAGGGGTGAAGACCTTAATGAATGTGTGTGAGGATTATGCTGGTGGCAGGAGCCTTCTCGATAGGGTCTGCCAAGAGGCGAAAGAAATCCGTATTCAACTCGACTTATAACTTAAAAAGTATTAATGTGGTCTTATGTTTTTTGTGAATAATGTCTATGGAGGGCGAGAGCCCTACCGCGTCCAACCCATTGAAAGGGATCGTTCTAAGGATGACCGTCCCCGCCAGCAGTTTCAAGATGAGGATGAGGAAGAGACCCGGGAAAACTTTCTGAAGGCGAGCAAAAAGCTCTATAAGAAAAAATCGGTCGTGACAATTGCTGAAATCATGAGCAAGAAGCTGGTCGAGCTTGAAGAGGGGCTGTCTCTTAAAGAGGCGTGGGAGCGGATCAAAGGTCATAAAATCAAACACTTTCCCTTGGTCAACTCAGAAGGAAAACTTTTAGGGATGCTCACAGAAGGGGAAATCCTTCGGGAGCTCCAAGAGGGGGGAAAGAAAACCTTAAAAGAGCTCGTCTCTGAGCACACCCTGTGTGCCGATCCAGAAACAGAAGTTTCCGAGGCGATTCAAGTTTTCACTGATCATAGTATTGAGGCGGTTCCCGTTGTCGATGCCAAAGAAAAAGTTGTCGGGATCCTGACCCAGAACGAACTTCTCCAGACAATGATTAAAATGACCCATATTTTCCCTAAATAATCGCTAAATGTGATATAAGTCGGGGATGGACCAAAAAACTTCCTTTACTCGTTTTCTTCCCTTTCTCATTTTAATCAGTTTTGTCTCGTTTTTAAATATTTTGGCACGAGTGATTTTCCCTGCCCTTTCCCCCTACATTTGTGAGGAGATGAACCTTTGCCATGGAGACACGGGAAATCTCTTCTTTGTCCTGTCGGTTGGCTTTGCAATTACCCTTTTTGGTTCGCAGTTTCTCTCGTCAAAAATTTCCCATAAGATGACAGTCATTTTTTCGATCTTGTCGACCGGGTTTGCCCTCGTTTTGACCTCTTATGCAGAGAGTTTTCAGTTCTTCCGTTTTTGCCTTTTTTTAGTGGGGCTTTGCTCAGGTTTTTTTATCCCTTCGGCAGTGGCAATGATCCGAAACGCTACCCCCGAAGGTCACTTGGGAAAAGCTTTTGGAATCTTTGCAACGGCTCAAAGTGTGGCCTTTATTTTTGGTCCCGTCATCGTTCAAAATACAATTGGTCTTTTTACCTGGCAGCAGATCCTGAATGGAAGTGGCCTCATTTCAAGTCTCATTAGTATTGTCCTTTTCTTCCTCATTAGGCAGGGAAATGAAAGGGGAGAGCCGATCACCTTAAACTTTGCGAAAAATGTCTTTTCCTGGCCTTCATTTTGGATCCTAATCGTTCTTCTTTGCGTTGCCAACGGACTCAATATCGGGATTTACAATATGGCCCCCGACTACTTCCAGCGGCATGGCCTTATCGATAAAGGTGCGGTCTATAAGCTCATTATCATTGCCCGCATTTTAAGCTTTGGAACAGCGATTGCTGCAGGGATCCTTGCCGATCGGTTTGGCCTTAAGCGGTCAATGGTCCTTGCCTTTGTCTTTTGCGGGATCCTCACCTCGATGATGGGAACGATGACCCCTTCGGGCTCCCTTCTTCTCTTTACCCTCCAATCTCCCATGGCTGCTTGCCTGATGCCCTTAATCCATTTTGCGGTGGCAACCATTGTTCCTCCGGAGAAAAATGCTGCGATCGTTTCGATCAGCGCCCCCTTTGGGTTCTTAATGGGAGCGGGGGTTCTCCCTCAACTCCTCGGCTTTTTGGGTGACTTTAACCTCTACGAACAAGGGTTTGTCCTCTTTGGCTTTACCGCTCTCCTATCGGGGGTTCTTTTCAACACTAATGCTGTCTACAAACATGTCGCCTTCAGCCAAGCAAAAAGCGCAGAGAGCGCACCTGGATAGAGATTTTTAATGCAAATTGACCCATCTTTTCTACTCTGGCGCCCTCTCAAAATCTCTATCAAGGTGCGCTAATGTCTATTGGTGTTCTCCTTGTTAACCTAGGGACCCCAACCTCTTCAGCCCCTTCCGATGTTAAACGTTACCTCACTGAATTTCTCACCGATGGACGGGTGATCGACCTTCCCCCTTTAAAGCGGAACCTCCTTGTGAGGGGAATCATCGTTCCCAAACGGTATAAAGAGTCGGCAAAGCTTTACCAATCGATATGGACCAAGGAAGGGTCTCCCTTACTTGTCTATGGCAAAAAAGTAGAGGCTCTTCTTCAGGAAAAGCTCGGTGAGGCCTACCAAGTAAAACTTGCGATGCGCTACCAAACCCCGTCGATCGAAGAGGGGTTAAACGCCTTAAAGGTAAGCAAAAAACTCATCATTCTTCCTCTCTTTCCTCAGTATGCTTCCGCGACAACCGGCTCGGTTCACCAAAAGGTTTTCGACATCCTTTCCAATTGGGAGGTGATCCCCGAAGTTCGCTTTATCGATCAATATGCGAGCCACCCCACCCTCATCGATGCTTTTTGCGCGAGGGGGAAAGAGTATGACCTCGAAAGTTATGATCACATTGTCTTTAGTTATCATGGCCTTCCAGAAAGACAACTCCGCAAAGCCGATCAGACCGGAACCTGCCTAAAAACCACCGACTGCTGCCAGAAAAATCCTCGCTGCTATGCCGCCCAATGCCTTGCCACAACAAAGGCCATTGTAAAGCGGCTTTACATCTCCCCGGAAAAGTGGAGTCACTGTTTTCAGTCGCGGCTTGGCAAAGACCCTTGGATCAAGCCTTATACCGGCCCTGTTCTCCAGTCTCTTGTCGAAAAAGGGGCGAAGCGGGTCCTTGTTTTTTGCCCTGCATTTGTGGCTGATTGTTTAGAGACGCTTGAGGAGATTGGGAGTCAATATCGCAAAGAGTTTACTGAAGCAGGAGGGGAGGTTCTCGACTTGGTCCGAGGGCTCAATGACCACCCCAAATGGATCGACACCCTAGAGGAATTAGTGAGGTGATGGTGTGTTTAGCGGACAGCTCACCGCGTTCGTTTCTGTGCCCTCCGGGCTTGAACTCACGTCAGTTCGCGGGGGAAGAAAAAAAACTCTCCAGTGAACGGACATGGCTTCGAAGCCGGAGGCGGAGAAAAGCCGTGCCGTGAGCTGTCCGCGGCTTCAAGATGGTTGTGTAAAATCGGCATGAAGGAGGGGTGGATCAGTGCTTCGCACGGCCCCCCGAGGAAGGTCGATTTGGCTTGCCAGATTGAAGCTCAAGGGGCAGCGGGGGCGCCAGCCCCGACAGGTCTATATATGGATAAATGGATTTTTCAACTGGTTAATTTCTTAAATTTTCTCTTGCACAAACCGTCAATTAACTAACTAAGGAGCTGGGCAAAAATAACTTATACATTTCTGCAACCATAACATCTTCATCTGCTTTGTTGCAACTCCTTGAAAGCTAATAAGCTTCCTGCGGATTTGCGCCGCGCAGCTAAAGCGCTATGGCACCAGAAATGCATGAGTTATTTTTGCCCAGCTCCTAATTGATCTGTTTGGAGAAAAGGGTGATGGTGCTTAAGGGGGTGTTCGGCCCCTCATTAGCCATGTACTTAAGGAGGTCGCCTGCTTGAGGATCAAACCAAAGATCAGCATGCCAAAACATCTTCTTGAAGCCGGTCAGGGTGAGCTTCACCCGGAGAGCCTCATAGGTTTTGCCATGAATTTCTAAGGTCTCATACCGCTGCTTCGTCGCAACCATATTGTGGAGGCTCATCTTCTTGGGATGGACAATCGAGAAGGTAAACGATCGATTGTCAGAGTGGATAAAAGGCTTGAAACAGAAATCAAACTCCTGAACCCAAGCATTATTCCCAATGTGGAACTCCCTCACACTCTTTTCCCCATTAACCTCTTGAGTGGCAATCAGGTGAGCCCCATCTCTTAAAACGGTATAGGTATTGCTTTGATTCTTGATCGCATAGGTAAAACACTGGGTGACCCGCTCCGGAGTGGCGATGATCTTTGTTTGACCTGTGAGGCTTTCCCCTATAATGTGGAGCATATCGTCACTCTTTTTGAGATCAAGTGTCCAGGTTGTTTTTGAGGTCCGCCCCTCCAAATCTTTGTTATAGATATAGGTGACCTCGGCAAAAAGACTCGAACAGACAAGTAAAAAAACGATGATTTTCATATTTTCGGTGTATAACACCTTGCGCTTTTTTTGTCCTCTATCTAAAATGAGTTATCTATTTGGAGGTATTATGAAATATCTATTTGGACTGCTTTTATGCATGTTTTCTCTATTTGCTAAAGAACAAGGAGACACTATGGCAAAGACCCACCCGATTATCGTGATGGAAACCACTCAAGGAACCATCGAACTGGAACTTAGACCTGACGTTGCCCCTAAGGCCTGTGAAAATATGATAAAACTTGCTGAACAAGGGTACTATAATGGGATTATCTTCCACCGTGTCATTCCAAAGTTTATGATTCAAGGTGGAGACCCCACCGGAACAGGACGGGGCGGCGAGTCGGTTTGGGGAAAACCCTTTGCTGACGAATGCACCCCAAGCCTCACCTTTAGCGAAGAGGGACTCCTTGCTATGGCCAATGCCGGCCCAGGGACCAACGGAAGCCAGTTCTTCATCACCACAGCTGAAACCCCGTGGCTCAATGGAAACCACACCATTTTCGGGAAGGTGGTTAAGGGCTACGATATTGTCCAAAAGATCGAAAAGGTCGAAACAGGAATGGGCGACAAACCTGTCAAAGAACAGAAAATCATCAAGATGTATGTAAAGAAATGAAAATAGCGCTCATCGGTTATGGAAAGATGGGGCGGGCGGTCCATGAGATCGCCCGAGAAAGGGGGCACGAGTGCTCTTTGATCTATCATCCAGATGCAGATGTGTGTATCGACTTTACCGAGCCAGGAGCGGTCCGGGGAACGCTCGAGCTCCTCGCTCCAGCCAAGACCCCTTGGGTCCTCGGCACAACCGGATGGAGCCAGGAAGAGGTTTTGCCCCTTGTTCGAGAGAGAGAAATCCCTCTTCTGTATGGCCCTAACTTTTCTTTCGGTATCGCCCTTTTCCGCCGTCTCGTTCGGACAAGTGCGGCGCTCATGGGAGAGCGGTATCGGGTCAGCGGTACCGAAATCCACCACACCGAAAAAAAAGATGCCCCTTCCGGAACAGCCTTAAAGCTCATGGAAGACATTTCAGGCCTCTCCTTTGATAGTATTCGGGAAAATGGGGAGGTAGGAACCCACCAGATCACCTTTGACTCGGAAGAGGATCAGATCGAGCTCACCCACCAGGCAAAAAGTCGGATGGGCTATGCAAAAGGGGCCGTCTTGGCTGCCGAATGGCTTGCCGACAAGGGGGGAGTCTTTACCTTTGACGATTATATAGAAGAGGCAATGCAAGGATGTTTAAAGGCGTCATCACCGCTTTAGTTACCCCTTTTAAGGAGGGCCATCTCGATGAACAGGGCTTTCGAGAAAATATCTGGTTTCAGCTCGAAGAGGGAGCCGATGCTCTCCTCGCGCTGGGAACTACCGGCGAAGGGGCCACCCTCACCCCAGGAGAGCGGAAACGGGTCATTGAAATTCTTGTCGAAGAAAGCAAAGTTCCCCCCCTAGTGGAAGTGGGCGACAACTCGACAGCCCGCGCGGTTACCAAAATCCAAGAGGCGGAAAAGATGGGGGTCCAAGGGGTTTTGGCAATCGCTCCTTATTACAACCGCCCCACCCAAGAAGGACTCTTTCGCCACTTTGAAATCCTCGCTGCTGAAAGCTCTCTTCCTATAATCCTCTATAACCAGCCTAAGCGGACCGGCGTCTCGTTTACCGTAGAAACGCTTACCCGCTTAGCTGAAATTAAAAATATCGTCGGGATTAAAGATGCCTCGGGTTCGATCCCCTTTGCTGCGGCAGTAATGCACGCCTTGCCCAACTTTCTTTTTTTTGCGGGAGATGATCTGATGGCTCTTCCCCTCATGACAATTGGCGCTACAGGTGTGGTGTCGGTCCTTAGTAATTTAATGCCCCAAAAGATGTCTGAAATGGTCCGCACGCAAGACCGCAATCTTTACCGCGAGCTCTATCCCTTTATGGCCTTTTCTCAAGTCGAAACCAATCCCATTCCGATTAAAGCCATGATGGAGAAAGCAGGTCTTGCAGCAGGGGAGTGTCGCCTTCCCCTAACCCCTTTAAGTTCCGAGAATCAACAAAAAGTAGAAGCATGGATAAACTCTCAGTTGGTCTCTTAGGAGGAAGGGGCCTCGTTGGGCAAACCTATGTCAAACTTCTTGAAGAGCACCCCCTTTTTAAGCTTGCCTTTATGCCAAGTCGCGAAGAACTTCCCGATGTAGAAAAAGCAAAAGGGTGCGCCCTGATTTTTTCAGCACTTCCCAATGAAGCAGCAGAAAAGATCGATCCCCTTTATGCGGCGGCTGGCTTTCCCGTCTTTGCATCGGCCTCTTGCCATCGGATGAACCATCCTCTGATCATCCCGGAAATTAACGGCGCAAAATTAAAAGAGTTGAGAGGGGGTTTTATCGTTTCAAAGCCCAACTGCACCCTCCAAAGTATGCTCCTTCCTCTTTATCCCTTGCACCAGCGGTTCACTCTAAAGAGCATTGCCGTCACCTTTTTGCAAGCGATCAGTGGCGCTGGAGCCGGCTTTGAACTCGAAGATAATGTCCTTCCCTTTATCGCCGGGGAAGAGGAAAAATGTTTAGAAGAGACCCGTAAAATTTTAGAGATGCCTACCCTTCCCATTTCTGTCCATTGCACCCGCGTTCCTGTTTCTCATGGACACCTGGCTTGTATCTCGGCTTCTTTTGAAACAAAGCCCACCCTGAGCGAAGTGAAAGAAGCTTGGGAAAGTTTCGGCCCCTTAACATATCGAGAAGAAGAGGACCGCCCCCAACCCCACCTTGACCTTGGCGCGGGGATGGAGATCTCTTTGGGACGCCTCCGTTCGTGTCCTCTTTTTGATATTCGCTTTACCGCCCTTTCTCACAACCTCATCCGAGGAGCCGCAGGTGGGGGACTTTTAACCGCGCAACACTGGATAGAATATGCTCAAGCGTCATGCAGCCTTTGAAAAACTTAGCCCTTCTTACCTTTTTCCCGAAATTCAGCGGCGGAAAGAGGCCTACCTGAAGGAAAACCCCGATACCGAACTGATCAGTTTTGGCATTGGAGATACCGTTTTGCCCCTTCCCCCTGTCATTGCCGAAGCGTTAGCGCGCGCAGCCCTCGAGCTTGGAACCGAAAAAGGGTACACCGGCTATGGAAAAGAGCAGGGACTCCGCCCTTTACGCGAGGGGCTTGTTTCCCGTTTTTATCCCCAATTTTCTCCCGATGAAACCTTCATCTCCGATGGAGCCAAAAGTGACCTGGGCCGCCTCCAAGCTCTTTTTGGAGGAAACCTCACCGTGGGGATCCAAGATCCAGCCTATCCCGTCTACTTCGATGGAAGCATCCTCCAAGGGGTAGAGGAGATCAAACTTCTCCCTTGCACTCCCAAAAACAACTTCTTCCCCACCCTACCTTCAGGCATCGATCTTCTCTACTTCTGCAACCCCAACAACCCGACCGGTAAAGCGTGCACTCACGAAGAGCTCGAAAAGATCGTCGCCTATGCCAAGAAAAACAACACCCTCATCCTTTACGACAGCGCCTACGCCGCCTTTATCCAAGACCCCAACCTCCCCAAAACGATCTACGAGATTCCCGGCGCTGAAGAAGTGGCGATAGAAATCGGTTCCTTCTCCAAGATGGCTGGCTTTACCGGGATCCGTCTTGGCTGGACCGTCATCCCCCAAAAGCTCACCTTTTCCTGCGGAAGTCCCATCGCCAAAGACTTTCACCGCTTCGCCTCGACCATTTTCAACGGCGCCTCCAACATCGCCCAAAAAGGGGGGATCGCTGCTCTCACCGATACTGGCTACGCCGCCCTCCAAAACAACATCACCTACACCCAAGAAAATGCCGCTCTCCTCAAAGAGGCCTTTTCGAAAATGGGTTACACCGTCTACGGCGGGGATAATGCTCCCTACCTCTGGATCGCCACTCCCGGCCGCCAATCGTGGGATGTTTTCCAAGAGTTTCTTGAGGAGAAGCACCTGATCGTCACCCCCGGCAAAGGGTACGGCCCCTCGGGTGAGCACTTTATCCGAGCAAGCGCCTTTGGGTACCGCTCCACACTTCAGAAAATAATCGCTGAGAGACAAAATGTATGATGAAAAATCCGAGGTTGAAGCGATTCAGAGTTTAGAAAGTAAAAAACCAGATACATAGAAAAATTTGTCACGCACTGCATAGTAATTTCAAAAAGTAAAAGCGCGGTCCTAAAATTTGGCATGATTCAAAAGGTCGGATAAGGAGATCTCGTTACCGAGACCTCCTCTCCTAAGAACTGGCCGTGCAAGTTTCCCTGCAACCAGCTCAAGCATCTATAAGGCCTTCATCGGAAGACCCGGCTTTTAAGGCAACTCGTATGCAATATATGTGCCTGTTGCCAAGGAGTCTTTTTATCCAGGGCAACGTTGTCTTTAGGAAAATGAAGATGATACCGTTTTTGATCTAACGATATTTCTTCACCACATTTGCTGCATTTCCCCTTTTGCCTTTCCCAAGTTTTGTAAATCGTTTCTCTATTGATGCGATTACACTCATGGGTATAACGATCTTCGTAGTAGTACTTCCAATCGTTGTCATAGGGGTTAGCCTCTCCTCTTATGAGATAATATCTCTTCACTAATATAGAAGAGGGCAAAATCTGCTTTTGAATGTTTCCTTTTTCATCCTTAGAGGTGAAAATCCAATCTCTATTGCCATATTTGTGAAAATATTTGTTTTTTATCCACTTACGACTTTTCATTGGATGTTCTCGTTTTGCTTTTCTCCAGAGGGTTTCATACATGTACTTCTCCAAACTTTTGAAGGTTTTTGTATGATTGATGTACCTGTGATAATTACACCATCCCCTTGTGATTGCATTGAGCTTAACCAACATTCTGGGAGAGTGCCACATCCTTTGGATCGTATCCTTTAGCTTTTGTTTAACAGAGCTAATGGACTGCTTTGACGGCTTAATGAGCAGCTTATCTCCATGTTTGCAGATATTCTGTCCTAAGAAATCAAATCCTTTTGAGATATGGGTTATCAGGGTTTTCTCCCTCGAGAGTTCGAGACCTCGTTCTCTCAGGAAACTTTCTATCAAAGGCTTTACCTTTTCTTCTAGTAGAGCTTTTGATGAACCGGTTATCACGAAATCATCAGCGTATCTGCAGAGATGCACTTTTGTTTCCCTGATTTTCCTAGACCCTGGATAACCAAAGGTTTCGTACAAAACTTTTTCCATTCCATCTAAGGTCATATTTGCAATAACGGGAGAAATTATGCCTCCCTGCGGAGAGCCCTTATCTGTCGGGTAAAGTCGGTTATTTTTTATATACCCAGCTTTTAACCATTTCCTCAGCACCTTTTCTTCGATGGGGATATTCTTTTCTATCCATTGATGATTTATTTCATCAAAGCATGATCGAATATCACCTTCTAAAATCCATTGAGCTGAGTTTTTTCTAGACAAGAGTTTATGCAGGTAGCTTATTGCATCGGCAGCTCGCCTCCCGACCCTAAAACCATAAGATCGAGAGTCCGCCTTTGCTTCGGCAATTGGGTCAAGGCTCAAAAGATACAAGGCTTGTCTGCTCCTACTTATCATCGTGGGAATGCCCAGTGGACGTTTTTTCCCATTCTTTTTGGGAATAGATACTCGTCTTAGGGGCAGTTCTTGGATGTCTTTTCTAGCAAGATCCTTGACTGCTTGTTCTTTTGAGCGGCTTGTTTTCCAAACCTGACCGTCTGCTCCCGCAGTTTTGCTCCCTTTATTTGTTGTCACCCGATATACTGCCAGCCTTCTGGCTGATAGTGATCGGATGAGAAGGCGACGTAAGTCTTTTACCTTAAGATAGTCCTTCCTTTTAAAAGCCTTCACGATACGTGCTTGTAGTCTTCGCACATCTCTTCTTGTCTGGATCCAATCAATGGATTTCCAGTTTTCGGTGATGCAAGGATTTGCGTCAGCTTGATTTGCCGTCATACACTTTGCCTCTTTTGCTAAGAACTCCAAGGTTCTCGTGATTAAACACCAGATGGACGTCTGCTTATCCTATCCATTACAGATAGGCTTTTGCTTTTTCCATCCTCCTACACCCTCAATCCCTATGGGATTTGCTCGCACATTTCCTTCCTTGAATAAGGAGAGGTTGAGGGGTTATCACGTTCCAAGCGAGCGACATTATTGAAGGGTTTAGGCTCCATCTTTACACCGGCAGTCTCATGACCACGACTGTGCAACTATAAGACACAGTTCCTGGCTGCATGCCTTTTTGGCTAAGGCTTATCAACACTTTTAGCCTTTTAGGGATAACGATGCTTACAATGGTTCACATCCGTTAGCCATGCCCTTCTTACCTAGCCCTTGAACGATAGAGTGTTGATCGTTCTGACTTCTTGCTCGCGCTTGAAGTCAAAGGTACATTGTCTCCAGAGCTTAAGGTAGAGAGATTACTCTCACTCCTTTCCGGATAGGTATACGGGGTGGTACCCGTAGTCAATCGAGTCGACATTCGCTCGCTTAGCTTCGTGTCGCACTATAATGGTCCCATAAATTAGAGCCACCTGCTAAGCTTATAACCTCCGTAATAAGGAGGCCAAAAGTGGCAAAGAAAAGAAAAACATATTCAGCGGAGTTTAAGCTCAAGGCAGTACTAGAAATCCTGAAAGAAGATAAAACAGCATCACAGCTAGCAGGAGAACTAGAGGTAAATCCTATGGTACTTGCAGGTTGGAAAAAACACTTTAAAGAAGTTGGACTTCAGGTTTTTGAGAAGCCAAGAAGAGCCTCAGGGCTAAAAAGAAGTGAAAAGGAAAAAGCTGAGCTTTTCGAACAAATTGGGAGGCTTAAGATGGAAATAGAATGGCTTAAAAAAAAATTAGCTATATTGACCTAGTTAAGAGAAGATCACTTGTAAACCCTGAAGACGAGTGTTTTTCCCAACGAAAACAATGTGAACTACTTAGTGTATGGCGCTCAGGCTTGTACTATCAATCTTGAGGGCCAAGCCAAGAGGACTTGCAGTTAATGAGAGCAATCGATGAGCAGTATCTTAAAACCCCTTTCTACGGTAGGCGTAGAATGACTTTAGAGATTGTCAAAGTCAAGGAAAATTCCATAGGTATCGATGAGATAAATTCCATAGATCTACATAAAAATATTTTTACTCCCCCCTCTTACTTGTAATATCCTTAGTTCTAAAGCTTTGACCTGTGATCGTGATGATTTGCGAGTGATGAACAATTCGGTCCGATATTGCTGAGGCTAAAATATTGTCAGAAAAAATTTCTCCCCATTTGTCGATCGATTTGTTAGTTGTGATGATCATTGAGCCAGTTTCGTATCTTTTTGAGATGATCTCAAAAAAGTCATCCACGCTATAGTCGGGGACTTTCTTAAATCCTAGTTCATCTAGGATCAGTAGATCTGGAGCAAGGTACTCTTTAACTTTTTTAGAGTAAGAGTTATCGGCTTTTGAGCTGTGGAGGGTCCGGAGCATTTCTCCTACTCCGGTAAAAAGGACTTTGTGTCCTTTTTGTAGTCCTTTGATCCCTGTTGCTATTGAGAGATGGGTTTTGCCTGTTCCTGGTTCTCCAATGAAAATGATGTTTTTTTTCTCTTTTATGAACTGACAGGTCATAATGTCGCTGATCTGTTTTTTATCAAGCGAGGGTTGGAAGGAAAAGTCAAAATCTTCTATGGTTTTTCTTGAAGGGAGTTTTGCTTGGAGGCAACGCTTTTTATAGTTGTTATCCCTTCGACTGTTGGCTTCATCTTCTAAGAGGACTTCAAGGAACTCTCTATAGGAGATGGAGCTTTTTTCTGCATAAGCTAATCGCTCATCTAGGGTGTTACAAACTCCTGCGAGTTTGAGGTTTTTTAGACTTTGTTTGATTTGGTTCATTTATAAGTCCTTGTCTAGGGGGAGGTTATAGCTCCCGTTTTCACAGATGTTTTTAATGATACGGTAGCCAGTTGCTCCGTAATATAAGGCACGTTCGCATGCCTTATCGATCACTTCTTTGGGATGTTCTTTTTTGAGGGAGAGGATTCCTTGTATCCCTCGGTTCCAATTTTTTGGGTTTTTTTCTAAAAAATAGATGAAATATTTCCCCGCGTAGAGTCCGATGTCTTCCATTTTGAGTCGATATTTTTCTTGGTACTCTGTCGATGTGATTTGCTTATATTGGGGGTAGTGCTCAGGAATTGTTACGAAGGCCCCTTTTTCCTTGCTTCTAATATGAAGGACAATTTCTTCTCCTTCATAGAAGATACGGATGGTATCCCTTCCTTGCTGGACATCCAATTCTTTTCCAACATATTTGTAAGGAACTGAGTAGTAGCTATAGTCAATATAAACATGGCAGTCCCGATAAACCTTAGACTATGGAATTTATCTCATCGATTGCTATGGAATTTATTTTATCTTTGACAGTTATTGGAGCTTACACAATATCCCGACATAAAAGGACTGCAGAAAGCATTTTGAGCAAGAAAAAGAAAAACGACCCTCCTCGCCCAGTCAATAAAGTGGTTCAAGCAACTTTAGAGGGAAAGGAAGAGGCAATCCAGCGTCTAAAGGCAGAGGTTGAAAAAAGGGATCCCCAGAGAGAAAAACAAAGTGTGGCTCTTGTTGATGGAGAACATAAGTTGCGCAACCTGCTTAAAACCTATTTACCTTGGTTCACAATCATCATTGATATCTTCCATGTGATGGAGTACCTATGGATGGGAGCCCATATTTTTTTTAAA
>NZ_JAAEJV010000003.1 GCF_015356785.1 Candidatus Neptunochlamydia vexilliferae
ACTGGGCGTTTTGGGTCCAGATGTTTTTGATTTTGAGGAGGAGGGTGGCGGCGCTTCCATGTGTGGGGGAGAGGAGGGTGGAGAAGGATTTGACGAGGAATTCTTCTCCGGGACTTAGGGGGTTGAACTGGGCTCTTTTGAAGAAGATCCCTTCGAGTTGGGTGACGGCGCTGGCGCCGTAGAGGTTGGTTTTTTTTCCTTGCCCCTGTTTGCCGATGGAGCAGAGGCGGCGGCCGAGTTTCTGTGGCAGGCGTAGGGGTGGGGCGCCGTTTTGGCAGAGGAGAACGGGACCGGCGAGTTTGTTGAGTCGTTTATTGGCGAGCTGGTTGATGATGTCTTGTTTGAACTGGTGATAGTGCTGGATGAGGCTTTTGATTGCTTGCTGATGTTTCCTAAGGTCGGGTCTTTCTCGGGCGGCTTTTTCGAGCTTTTTGATCTGTTGGTTGATCCTTTGGAAGTAGGGGTGGTTGTTGGAGAGCCTGAGGCGTAAAAGCTTGGTGAGGCGGGTCTGAGGGCCGTCGGGGGCTTTTTTGGAGAAGAAGCTGGTGAATTTTTCGAAGAGGTTCTCCTCTTCTTGGGGTGCGCTTGAGAAGAAGGTGTGGGTGAAGAGCACTTCTGGGCGGTGGAGGGTCTTGAGCCACTGGGGATCGACGTTTTTTTCGGCAAGCTCATAGAGGAGCTTGCCGAACGGATCTTCTTTTTTGGAGAGCCTATTGATCGCAAGCCCTAGGGCTGCGCGGTCGGAAATGTAGCTGGAAAGGATCGGGTTGGAGGGGGTGTGGGTTGAGGAAGAGCTTGAAGAGGCCATAGAAATACTCCTTAGTTTGGGGCTAATGCTTTGCAAATAGAAAATTATTTTATGGATCTAATCTTTTTTTGCAAGGAAAAACTCTTTGGAATACTATGGTGTGAGAAGGATCGTAAGAGGTAAATGTCATGACTTTTTTTCCAGAACCCCTTCGCCCTTCCGAAGGGCGTAAAGAAGAAGAAATCCGCGTGAGTCCTATTGAAGCCGATAAGCGGGAAGAGGATCGCTCGTACCAGGAGGGGTTCAAAAATGATTGCGGATTAAAGACCTATGTAGCTTTTTTGATGTTTTTAAAAAAGGAAATCCAGGGAGTTGCCCTAGGGAAATCTTCTCTTCTACCTGAAGAGACCGAAGCCTTACGAAATCTTTTCCGCCTTTTAATGGATGCAAACCAGAGTGAAAACGAACTGTTTTGTGGAGCTTTTTCCGAAGCTTGGAGTCGGTTTCTCCAGAATGTGCAAGTCCTTGAGCATTTACCTCAAAAAAATCGGAAAACCCTCAAAAACCTTAGAGAGTTGATCGAAGAGGTCGATAATTACCCCCCAAATGAAGACCATAAGCTTGGTTTTTACCTCTCCAAACAGGTGGGAAAAGCCTGGCTCCCGACCCCCTTTCGTCAGATCCTTAGGCACTTGTTTACCGACCACCGTCTTTACGGGGAAAATAGCACCCTTTCACGTTGGGTTGCCCTCCTTGACAATTTTTACTAAAGACTTTATAGTTATATTGAATTTAATGGGAAATAGTAGAACCTAAATAACCACAAGGAACTCATTCACTTATGGATCCTGTAAGCATAACGGTCAATTGGTCTCAGATAGGGGGGCTCCTGGTTGGAGTATTAGGGCTATTAGGTTGGTTCTATAAACTGCTTTCTAAAAAATTTGACAGGATAGAGTTTAGGTTTGAAAAAATAGATGCGAAATTTGAAAATGTCGATTCAAAGTTTGAAAACATGGACTCGAAGTTTGAGAGCATAAATTCAAAGTTTGAGAGCATAAATTCAAAGTTTGAAAACATAAATTCAAAATTTGAAGCTATGGACACAAAATTTGAGAATAAAATCAATCAACTCCGCAGCGAAATGCAATCCCAAAACGGGCAGCTTCGCAATGACCTTAATCAGCTTAGAACTGAAATGCATCAAGGCCTTTCTGGGTTACAAAACTACATTTTACTGGGTAGAATCGATCAGACTGTTAATGAGGGTCTCGAAGTTGAAAGACGAAAAAACAAAAAGTAAGGACCTATTTGTCTTTACATGAAATACCCTATTCTTAAAGGAACTTTTGACATCCTCCCTGATCAACCTAAGAAAGAAGATCAGTGGAAGGAAACGGCACGGTGGCAATATGTCGAGTCTGTCATGCGGCAACTCGCAGAAGATTATGGCTACCGAGAAGTCCGCACGCCTGTCTTTGAAAAAACTGAGCTATTCGTTCGAGGGGTTGGCGAAACCTCTGACATTGTCACCAAAGAAATGTATACCTTTCAAGATAAGGGAGAGCGGTCGATCACCCTCCGCCCTGAAGGGACCGCTTCGGTGATGCGCGCTTTTGCTCAAGGACAACTGCAGCAACTGGGTTCTCACCACAAGTTTTTCTACATTGGCCCCTTCTTCCGCCATGATCGCCCCCAGGCTGGCCGGTTTCGACAGTTCCACCAGTTCGGAATTGAAGCGATCGGAAATAAAGAGCCCGAACAAGACTTGGAAACCATCGATCTCCTCTATCAACTTTATCAAAGGTTGGGCCTTACCGATCTGCAGGTGATGGTCAACACCCTTGGCGAACCTTCTTGCCGCGAAACCTACAAAAAAGAACTTCTTGCCTATTTGAAACCCCATTTCGATTCCCTTTCAGAGGAAAGTAAAGCCCGCTTTACAAAGAACCCCCTGCGGATTCTTGATTCAAAGGATCCTAAAGAAAAAGAACTGCTCCAATCGGCCCCTTCTATCCTCGACTTCTTAAGCTCAGAAAGTGAAAAACACTTCGAAAAGCTCTGCAGTTTACTTAAAGACCAAGGAATCCCCTTTACGATCGCTCCCCAACTGGTGCGGGGACTCGACTATTACAACCATACCGTTTTTGAAGTGACCTCAGGGGTTCTGGGTGCGCAAAATACCATTGGCGCCGGGGGACGCTACGATGGTCTCCTCCCTGCAATTGGAGGACCCGACCTCCCTTGCATCGGCTTTTCAACAGGGATCGAGCGGATCCTCCAAACGATGGAAGGGCAAAACGCCCCTTTTCCTGAGAAAAAAGGTCCTTTTGTCACCTTTATTCCCCTTGGAGAAGAGGCAAAAAAGGTGGCCCTTAAACATCTCTACGGTTTACGCCACCAAGGGGTATCTAGCGCACTCATTTTTGCTAAAAAAATCCAAAAGGCACTTCAGCAAGCGGAACAATCTCACACAACCTTTGCGATTATTATCGGGGAAGAGGAGCTTGCTAAAAATAAAGCGCAAGTCAAAGCAATGAACCTGCGCACCTCCCAAGATATCCCCTTAGATACCCTTGTTGAATTTTTGACTAAAGAGCGGAAAAAAGATGGACTATAGAAGAACGCATACCTGCAACGCACTCCGAAAAAAAGAGATTGGAAAAGTGGTGACCCTATCGGGATGGGTCCACCGAAGACGGGACCATGGAGGACTTATTTTTATCGATCTTCGTGACCGGTTTGGACTCACGCAACTCATCTTCGATCCCGAAATTTCCAAAGAGGCACACGTCACAGCCTCCAGCTTAAGGGCAGAATGGGTGATTAGCGCCGAAGGGAAGGTGCGGGCGCGTGGAGAGGGACTGACAAACCCCCAGCTTGACACGGGAGAGATTGAGATCGAGGTGACCACCTTTGAAGTCTTGTCGAAAGCTAAAACGCCCCCTTTTTCCATTTGTGATGATACAACTGAAACCCATGAAGATATCCGCTTAAAATATCGCTACCTCGACATTCGCCGCGGCGGAGTTGCAAAAAAACTTGCCATGCGACATCAGGCGATGATGGCCACCCGCTCCTTTTTTAATACCGAAGGTTTTTTAGAGATCAACACCCCGATTATGGGACGTTCCACTCCAGAAGGGGCCCGCGACTACCTCGTCCCCTCACGGATTTATCCAGGCAATTTTTATGCGCTTCCCCAGTCTCCTCAAATCTTTAAGCAACTGCTAATGGTCGCAGGGATGGACCGCTATTTCCAGGTTGCCCCTTGCTTCCGCGATGAGGACTTACGCGCTGATCGGCAACCTGAATTTACCCAAATCGACCTGGAGATGAGCTTTGCCTATCCAGAAGATATGACCACCCTCATTCATCGCTACCTCAAAGATCTTTTTAAAGTCTGCCTTGATTATACCGTTCCCGATGAGATCCCTTCGATGAGCTACCACGACTGTTTGGAGTATTATGGAACCGACCGTCCCGATCTGCGTTTCGGTATGCCTCTTGTTCGGGTTGATGCAATCGCTAAAGCCTCAGAGTTTTCGGTCTTTAAGGAGCAGTTAGAAAATGGGGGCTGTGTCAAAGCACTTTGTGTGAAAGGGGGCGCCACCATCTCTCGAAAAGAGATCGATAGATATACCGAATTTGTCTCAAAATTTGGCCTCCGCGGCCTTGGGTGGATGAAAAGACAAGAAGAGGGACTTACCTCTAGCATTGTCAAATTCTTTTCTGCAGGGCAGCTCAAAGAGTTAGAGGAAAAAACAGGGGCCCAAACAGGTGATCTTCTCCTCTTTGCAGCAGCAGGTGAAGCAACTGTTAACCAATCGCTTGATCACCTGCGCCGCCTCATCGCTAAAGAGCGGAACCTGATCAACCCCGACGCTTATAACTTCCTTTGGGTCAATGGTTTTCCCTGTTTTGAGTGGGACGAAGATGAAAATAGACCCCAGTCACTCCACCACCCCTTTACCATGCCCCACCCCGACGATCTCCACCTTTTAGAGACCGATCCCCTAAAGGTGCGTTCCCATTCCTACGATATCATTATCAATGGTTACGAGGTAGGAGGAGGGTCGCAACGGATCCACGATTTTGAAGTGCAAAAGCGGGTTTTTGACGCCTTAAAGATTAACGCCGAAGAAGTTAACCAAAAATTTGGTTTCTTTATAGAGGCGCTTCAGTATGGCACTCCCCCCCACCTAGGGATTGCCCTTGGGTTTGACCGCCTGATGATGTTACTCACTAAAACAGAGAACATTCGTGATGTGATCGCCTTTCCTAAGACACAAAAGGCAAGTGACGTCATGATGCAGTGTCCTGCATCGGTGAGCCAAAGGCAACTCGATGAGCTTGAGGTTTCTATTGGTACGCATTCAGGGGGGCAATTCCCAGCAAAGCGGAAGTAGGCACCACATCTTTTGCACCGCACTCCTCCCCTATAGCGCCTGCGGCTATGGGGTCGTCATTTGGCACAAAATCTGTAGCGCCTACTCCGCTTTCCTTAGGAATGCACCCCCTGAACGCGTACCTACTCGAGAGCCAAAAGAAATCTCTTGGATATAATTCACCAGTTCAATACAGTGGAACCTTGAAACTAAGCGTTATTTAGGAGAATTTGACGTGTTTGCAAAAAAGAAATTTTTATTTGTTTTCACCCTTATGGCTTCTCTACTTCTTACAGTAGGTTATGGAGAAAATAAAGAAGAAGCCATTGCAGAAAAGGAAACCAAAGAAGAAGTTGATATCGATAAGATTTCAAAAGCCTTTGGCCACCTCATTGGAAAAAACCTCGATTCTCTCGGATTTGAGTTTAATATGACCGATGTCATCAAAGGAATCGAAGATTCCCTTGCTGGAAAAGAGCCACCGATGAACGAAAATGAGTGTGTCCAAGCCATTTCGATTGTGCAGGAGCAGGCCTTCCAAAAGCTTGCCCAGGAAAACCTCGAAAAAGCAGATCATTTCATGACGGAAAACGCCAAAGAAGAGGGTGTTGTTCAGCTCGAGGAAAATAAGCTGCAGTGCAAGATTGAGCGTCAAGGAGAGGGAGCGGTTGTTGAGGAGTATTTTTCTCCTGTGATTCGCTACTCAGGAAAATTCCTAGATGGCAAGGTCTTTGGAGCTTCCCAAGAAGATGAGCTGGTTGCCCTAGACGAGGTGATCCCTGGCTTTAGCAAAGGAATCATCGGGATGAAGGAAGGCGAAAAGCGAACCATTTATATCCACCCCGAGCTAGGGTATGGAACCAGTGGTTACCTTCCCCCTAACTCTCTCCTTGTCTTTGACATCGAACTTGTCAAAGCCAACGCAACTCCTCAGGAAGAAGAGTCGATGACAACCATCCCAAGCGAAGAAGCGAAGGAAATTGCCATCGATGATGAGGAAGCTATTCGTTAAACCTAGGGGTGCGCAATGATCATTATCCTCTGCCACCCCCAAATTCCTGCAAATACCGGTAACATCGTCCGCACTTGTCATGCCACAGGAAGTGAGCTTGTGTTGGTCCACCCACTCGGGTTTAAGACTGATGACAAAAGCTTGCGTCGCGCTGGCCTTGACTATTGGGAAGGGGTGAAGGTGACCATCATCGATGATCTGATGGACTACCTAGAAAAAGCCCCCTATCCCTTCTATTTTTTATCGAGTAAAGCGACCAAATTTTACTCCGAAGCAAAGTTTGAAGAGCGCTCGATTCTCATTTTTGGCTCTGAGGTCGCGGGGCTTCCCCCCGAATTTTTCGAGCGGTGGCCCGAAAAGTTCCTCACCATCCCCATGAAAGAGGGGTGTCGCTGTCTCAATTTATCAAATGCCGCAGCGATTGTCCTCTACGAAGCTCTCAGACAAAATCTTTATTTGTTGAGTTAACGTTAGCATTGTATAAAAATTACTCTATAAACCAGCTGACAACTCTACAGAACCATATATAGACCTGTCGGGGGCTACGCCCCCCGCCACCCCCGTTGAGCTTCAAGCGAACAGTCAAATCGGACCTTCAGGAGGGGGGCCGTGCGAAGCACTGATCCACCCCTCCTTCATGCCAATTTTACAGGTTCGCCCTGAAGCCGCGGACAGCTCACCGCGTTCGTTTCTGCGCCCTCCGGGCTTGAACTCACGTCAGTTCGCTGGAGAAGAAAAAAAACTCTCCAGCGAACGGACATGGCTTCGAAGCCGGAGGCGGAGAAAAGCCATGCTGTGAGCTGTCCGCGGCTTCAAGATGGCTGTGCAAAATCGATCTGAACGAGTGGGTGGATCAGTGCTTCGCACGGCCCCCCGAGGAAGGTCGATTTGGCTTGCCAGATTGAAGCTCAACGGGGGTGGCGGGGGGCGTAGCCCCCGACAGGTCTATATATGGCTCTTTGGAGTTTTTAACTGGTTAATTTCCTAAGTTTGCCTCCAAACAAACCACCACTTCACTTTGCGAAAAGAAATAAAATCGCTGATAAGACTAGGCTGAAAATAACCGATGTGGTTACAGGGATGATCACCTTTGTCTCATTCCAATCAATTGAAAAGTCACCCGGAAGATGACCGATCCAGTTTAGAGGAATATCAAAGGTAAGAAGCGCTCCGATAATGATAATACAGAGCACTGTAAGTCCAATGAGCCTTCCCATTTACGCAGAAAGGGCAAAGTCTTTAATGGCTGCTGCATCACGGAGGCCAACAAGGCGGTTTTTCTCTTCTCCATCCTTATAAAGGATGAGCGTCGGAACCGAAGTGACATGATGCGCTTTTGCTGTCACATGATTTTTATCGATATCAAGTTTTGCAAATTTCACTTTTCCCTTAAGCTCTTCGGAAACTTCCTCCAGAACAGGGGAGAGCATCCGACAAGGACCACACCACTCTGCAAAAAAATCAATGACTGTGACTCCTTCCTTGATCAAAGCTTCGAAACTATCGTCTTGTACTTCTTCCATTTCATCTCCTTAAATGTTGTTCCATCATTTTAGAAGATCTTGCTATTTCAGTCGAGTTTTTCTGACTCAAGTCAGAGGTAATTCATTAAAGGGATTCTTGAGAAAGTCGCTTTCCCCAGATTTTGCAAGGAGGACAACAAAGAAATTCCCCCTAGGAGGAGCTTAACCAATCCATTTTAACCCGGAGTGCTACTAATATCAATTGAGGGGACTTTCGATTTTTTTTCAGGTTTATGGGGGCAAAATGACCACATACTCCAATAGATTAGGGGTCATTTTGTCCCTCTGAACCTGGAGGAAAAGAAAAATCCAAACAATTGACAGTAGTAGCACTCCGGGGTTTAAGGTGTTATCTCTGACTCAAGTCTTGAAAGGCGCGTTTCAATGGCATCGAGCTTTTCTTTAAAGTTGCTCTGCTCATCTTCAAGCCGAGTCAACCGCTCTCGACACTCCTTCGAATACTTCTCCATCGAGGATTCTACAAGAAGAGGGGTGATCTCATCTCCTTCAAACCCAAGAAGCTTTCCGACTGTCACATCGCCTTGAGTATACTCTTCAATTCTTTGAGCAAGTTCTATTGAAGGTTTTCTCTCTCTCCGAATCAATTGGTAGAGGTAAGAGGTTGAGATATCCAGGTCTCCTGCGACCTGTTTCACTGAGAGGTTGTTCTTAAAAAGGTAGTCTTTCATATTCTTACTTCGTAAGAGTTATTGTTCAAAATCATATTAAACATAAAAAATTACCTTTTTTATTGATTGCATAATGATTGTGCTTTTTGCACAAATAACCGGTTAAATGGAACTTAGACAAAATTTTTATGCTTTTTCCCTCGGTACAGGATGTTTTTCCTAAAACAATTTCAGTATAAATATTGTTTTGATTTTTGTCAGCGATTACAAAAATAAACGTTTTCGTAAATAAAAAGAGGCGTTTATTTTACTAAACAGTAAATTAATAAGGCGTTTTTAAGGAAATTAGGGGGGAATCCCTTCTGCCCCTTCTTCGTACCACTTGCGCAGTCCGTTGAGCGTTTCTGTGAGTTTCTGCGCAATGAGCTCTTGAGCCTCTTTCCGATCCATATCTGCGTAATCTTTCCAGTCGATGGGCGACCCAAAGATAACAGCTGTTTTCCCCCATAGCTTGGGGAGTTTTTGATCCCGACTCCACGCTTCATAGGTTCCATGAATATAGGTGGGAAGGATCACCGACTCACTTCTAGATAAAAGAAGACCAATACCTGGTTTAATTTCTTTCAGGATATTGTCTCTTGAGCGGGTTCCCTCAGGAAACATCAACACTTTATCCCCTTTTTTGAGCATGAGACAAACATCTTTCATTACTCGGAGGTTGGTCGCCTCTTGCTGAACAGGATGAGTATTTAAAGCGGCGATCAATTTCCCAAAATAGGATTTAAAAAGGGAGCGTCTTGCAAGAAAATGAACTTCTCCAGGACATGAAATCGCAACAGCAGGAGGATCTAAAAAAGAGACGTGATTTGCAGCAATGAGTGCGCTCCCTACAGGATAATGATCCACTCCATAAACCTTATGATGATAAAAGATTTTGAAAAAACACGTGATCACAAAGATGGTAAATCTATATAGAAGGGTCGGCTTTTTCATTTTTTAGCCCTTTTATGAAATTCTGTTTCCATCTGCTCTACCACCTCTTCAATGGTTATGTCAGAAGTGTCGACTAAAATAGCATCTTCTGCCTGTTTAAGTGGGGCAAGCTCTCGTGAAGAGTCAAAGGCATCGCGGTTTTTAATTTCACTTAAAATTGTTTCATAGGAAAAGGATTGATCGGGAAATTTTTCTTGGAGCTCTTTAAAACGCCTTTCTGCTCGCACTTCAGCGCGCGCTGTGAGGAAAAACTTCAGGTGAGCATTGGGAAAAACGATCGTTCCCAAATCTCTTCCTTCAAAGACAACATCGGTCTCTTTCGAAAAGTTTACCTGCATCGGCTTTAAGGCTTCACGGACCTCTTCCAAAGCAGAGACTTCAGAAACAATTGCTGTCACCTCTTTTGTTCGAATCGCCTTTGTCACATCGGTAGCGCCTACAAAGTAGTGTTTACTCCCATCAGCCATCCGGATTTCAAAGGTAAAATCCTTTAAAAGAGCCGCTAAAGCCTCCTTATCTTGGTGAGAGATGCCGGTGGTGAGGACTTGCCAGCTAATCGCTCGATAAAGAGCTCCTGTATCAAAATAGGTAAAGCCCAAGGCATCTGCAAGTCTTTTTGCAACGGTTGATTTCCCTGTCCCCGCCGGGCCATCAATTGTAATAGTTGTCATGATGATGAACCTATCGGTAAATTATAATATTCTTGATTTTCAATTGATTTTCTAGCAAATTTTTGGAAGCTGATTTGAGCACATTGTTTAAAAAACAAGGGCAAAAAATCAGCTTCCAAAAAAGTGCAGAAAGGATGGAAAGAAAGGGTATTAGAGTTTACGGATAGGTTCATGAACACACATATAAAAAGAAGTAAATGACGGGGGTGGTAAAGAGTAGAGAGTCAAGCATATCTAAAATCCCTCCAAGACCAGGGAGGCGATTGCTATCTTTGACGTCAGCATTTCTCTTAAAGAGTGACTCCCCTAAATCGCCAACCTGTCCCAAAAAGCCCAGGAGCGCGCCAAGCCAAACGCTTTCAACTAATGAGAGGTGAAGGTTGGGCATCCATCCCTTTAAGAGATAAAAAATCAAACTAAAAGTAATGGCTGAGCAAAACCCCACAATAGCTCCCGTCACCGTTTTTCCAGGACTCAGCTGTGATGCCAGTTTCCGATTTCCAAAGAGGCGCCCTCCAAAATAGGCTCCTACATCGGTAATCTTTGTCACCACAAGCAAATAAAGGAGCCAAAACCGCCCTTCATGCTCTACTTTACAGGGACTAACAAGGTAAAGAATTTTGAGGATCAGCCCTAAAGGAATCGCCACATAGCAAACACCAAATAGGCTCATTGCAATTGAGCTGATCGAGTCGGTAATTTTATCGAAGTGGTAGATAAAGAAGAAAATCGCCCCTAGGAAAATAAGGATAAAGGGGAGAAGAGCAAAAGTGGAATCAAATGTGGAGACAAAAAAGCCAAGAATCGTCAAAGCCCCCACAGCGATACATAGCTCCGTCAACCCTTTTTTTGTTGTGAGCCTTGCTAAACGGCAATACTCCCAAATTCCCATGCCACCAACCCCTGCAGCAAAAAGAGCAATCACCCATTTTACAAGGGGAACATAAGAGAAAAAAAGAATAGAGCCCAATATCGCTAAGGAAATGATCGAAGTTATAAACCGTTTTGATAAATCTTGAAAATGCATTTAGGTGCCAAACCTCCTGCTCCGGTTTTGATATTCTATGATTGCTTCAAGGAGATTTTTTTTCGAAAAATCGGGCCAAAGCACATCGGTTACATAAATCTCACTATAGGAAATTTGCCAAATTAAGAAATTACTCACCCTTTGCTCCCCACTTGGTCGAATAAGAAGTTCGGGATCGGGCCAAGGAGCCGTGTCTAAGTAAGAAGAGATCGTCTCTTCAGTAATGTTTTCCCATTCAAACTCACCACGGGCAGCTGCCTTTTCCATTTTGAGCATCGCCCGCCGGATCTCATCTCTTCCCCCATAGTTTAGGGCAAGGACCAGGTCGATCCGATCACAATTTTTTGTCGCTTGAATCGTATCCTCTAAAGCTTTTTTGACAGGGGATGGAAAGCGCTCAATATCTCCAATTGTATGGAGCTTCACTCCCTCTTTTACAAGTTCTTCCCTTTTGTTAATAAGGTAAGCCTCTAGGAGTTGCATAAGCACCTCTACCTCATGGGGAGAGCGATTCCAATTTTCTGTTGAAAAGGAGTAGGCTGTTAACGTTTTGATCCCAAGTTCTGAAGCGGCGCGGACAATGAGATCAAGGTTTTCAGCCCCATACCAGTGCCCCATCTCGCCTGGTTTCCCCTGCTTTTTTGCCCACCGCCGGTTCCCATCCATGACAATCGCAACATGGTGGGGAACGAGTTGCGGATCAACCGCAGCAAACTCTTCTTCGGTATAGATCGGCTCTTCTATCGCCTCTGTTACATTTACGTTATTACCCATTCCCAAGAATTCTACCTTTTTTAAGATTTTTGTCGATGGTTTTCATAGCAAGTATGCTAAAAAATATTTCTTTGCTCTATCGATTTTTCTAGACATAATCACCCAAAATTAGGTAGGATACCCCTTTAAGAAAGGATCTATTTAGACGATGAAAAAGCAGAAAAGATGGCAGTTTGCCCTGATAGCCGTTGTTGTAATTCTTACAATCTACAACATCCTCCCCACAATTAGTTTTTATGCACGCCCTTTAAAAAGCCCGATCGGGGAAAAAGAGGCGACGACAGTTGCAAAAGGGGCGATGGAGCGGGTCAATGCCTTAGAAGATGAAGCCCTGAGCTGGATTAAATCCTACAATAAACTTTTGAAATTGAATGCCACTTCGGTCACTCTCGATGCCGATAATCCACAGCTCATTCATGTCGAATATGGAACGGTTGAAGATGCCAATGCGATGAGAAACCGCCTCCCTAGAGCAGGTGCTTTGATCCCTTTCATCCCTGCGCAACTTGCTCTTGTGCCCCACGAGAAGGAGACCGAATCCTCCACGGTTACAATCCAAAGAAATATTCCTATCCATTTCGACAAAGCGCAGGCCGAAGAATATTTTAAATTTACCAAAAAACGGGATGACACAGGGGCCATCGCTCCCCTTTACCACGAAATTGTCGATGATCGACTCATGCAACTCGGTCTTGCCGTTGGAGGAATCAGCGAAAATGCCCAATATATGGAAACCGCCCTGCACCATCAAGGCAACCCTCGTATTGGAGAATTTTTTCAAGTCCTCACCCAAAATGTCTTGACCTATGCCAAAGTCTTTGGGGAAAGCTCTCCAATGGCAAAGCGCTACTACGCTACCCTCACCCAGGGGGAAATCGACAATAGACGGGCAACAGTTGCCCAATTTACAGCTTCCCTCGAAAACTACCGCGATCGGATCAAGCTTGACCGGATTACCTTTGAAAATAAAGAGGTAAAAGCCCGGGAAACAGGGGGATTCTTAGAGTCTCAAGAAACGCAACAACTCGACTACTTACGGTCACGCGAAGACCACCTGACCTCTGCCATTGGGATCTTAAAGCGACAAGCAGCAGCTTTTGCAAGTGGCCCAGCCCCTTGGACCTATGCACAGCTTAAACAAGACCTTGCTCAGTCAGCCTCTATACCCAAACAAGTTCAAGAATTGGGAATTTCCCAAAGCCAGCGCCCCAGATTTAGCTCTCTCGAAGCAGTCCCCTATCTAGAAGATAGGGGCGATGCAGAGGGAGTTAAAGATGGGAATGCTGGCGCAGGCAAAAACCAATTATTGAGCTTGTTTGGGTATGAAAATGGGATTCAAACCCTGGATGCCAGTAGAAAAAGTCCCCTCATAAAATCGATCATCATCGATTGGAATAATGAAACGATCAACCTCGAGCTCCACCAAGATGTTTTTTCCTACAAAAAAGAACTAGAGCGGTCTAAGTCTTATTTAAGTGACTCTCTTGATCAACTCATTTATAACGAAATTGCGCGGATCTCTCGAGAAACGGGAGAAGAGCTTAAGCCAAACCTTCACGCTTTTTCTATTGAGTTAAGCGACCTCACAAATAGCAGCAGCCTCCT
Source organism: Candidatus Neptunochlamydia vexilliferae (assembly GCF_015356785.1). NCBI lineage: Bacteria > Pseudomonadati > Chlamydiota > Chlamydiia > Parachlamydiales > Simkaniaceae > Candidatus Neptunichlamydia > Candidatus Neptunichlamydia vexilliferae. The sequence continues at coordinate 13,371 of NZ_JAAEJV010000003.1, forward strand.
TGTGATGAACCTAGGAGCAATTGCCAAGCAGCAAAGTCAGCAACTCCTCCACCTCCTAAAAACAGAGTGGACCCCTTCCCACCCCGATTTGAAGCGAAGCGCCTTCCCCATTTATGACTACGAGACCTTTAAAAACCTCCCCCCTCGCGCTCAAAAAATTGGCCTTGTGATTTACTCCCCTGCCCAATTTGAAGGAGAGCCTCCTGCGGGCTTTAGACGGAACTCCGTTTACGTCATCGCAAAGGGAACTCAGGAAATTTTAAACAAATTGAGCAGCCACCCCGACTCCAAAGAGGCGCAAGCCTTCATGAAAGACTTTGGCCAGCTCCGTACTCTTTTACATAACAACGGCTTTGGAGGATACCCCGGAACCACCTATCCTTTAAGCGCTGCATTTGCAAAAGACTTTATCTTTGAAGCAGAAGATTTTTATCACACCGTTTTAAATGCAACACGGGAAAACTTTCATGTTCATGGAACACGAAAGTTTGCAACGCTTGAGTTCACCAATGCTGAACAACGGATTTTATCCCTTAACCGGATTGAAACAGAGCAGCATGAGAGTCTTCTCAAATGGCGCGATGAGTATCAAACCGCTCAAGTAAGCACCGATCTTCATGCAAAACATGATGTTCCCGCCCCTACAAAAAACCCGCTATGGAGCAACTTAGCTCTTAGCGCCCGGAAATACTTCCGAGGTGACGAAAGGAAAATCCTCCACTGGGGACTCGACCTTTCTGGAGGAAAAACGGTTCAAATTCAGCTCCGCGACGCCAATAATAAAGTGGTCACAAACGATGCCGACATCAAGCAAGGGATCGACGAGCTTTATCAGCGGGTGAATAAGATGGGTGTCTCAGAAGTGAGCATCCGCCAAGAGGGCTCCAATATCACCCTCGATTTCCCAAGCGCTCAAGGACTTTCAGCAGCAGACCTTGTTAAAGCCTCTTCGATGTACTTTCATGTCGTCAACGAAAAGTTCACGGGTAACAACCAAGATTTAGCTCCAGCTATTCACCAATTCCTCCAAGGGGTCTGGAATGAAGCTGTTGTCACCAACCGAAAAGATGTCGAAAGCCTCAACCAAATCGCTTGGAAACATCTCTATGGCGATACGATGGATACCGAAATGGCACAACCGGTCAGTGAAGCGGCTAAAATCCTTTATAGTCAAGGCTTACGCCTTGCCTCCTCTAATAATGAGGGATCGACAAGTCAGTTTAACGATGGACTCTCTAAGATTGCCGTTTTCCGAGGTGATAACTACGCTGATTGGCAAGGGCAACCTTACCCCCTTCTTATCGTGATGAAAAATTATGCCTTAGAAGGATCTAACCTCACCAATGTCCATGCTGGCTATGACCCCTCTCAAGGAAATTTCCTCGCGTTTAACGTCAAGGGATCGCAGACCTTTTCTGATGGGCAAAAAATCAATCCAAGAAATGAGCTCTATACTTGGACATCTCCTTTTTCAAAGGAAAAGATTCAAGGGACCCCCCTTAGCAAATTTTCCAAAGGGAATGGTTGGCGCATGGCTACGATCCTCAATGGCTCGATTGTCAATACCGCAGCTATCAGCTCTCCCCTTAGAGATAACGTTTCTATTTCAGGAAAGTTTACTCAAAGGGAAGTGAACCGACTAGAAGCTGACCTCAAGGCAGGCTCGCTTTCTTTTGCCCCCCATATTTTATCTGAAAAGAATGTGAGCCCTGAGCTCGGCCTTAAAGATCGAACAATGGGAATCATTGCGACGATCCTAGCCTTGGTTTTAGTGATTTGTGTCATGGTAGGTTACTACCGTTTTGCAGGGGTAATCGCTTCGGTTGCTGTCCTCTTTAACCTCCTCATCATTTGGGGCACCCTCCAGAATATCTCAGCAACAGTCACCCTTGCGGGAATCGCAGGGATTATTTTAACGGTCGGAATGGCGGTCGACGCAAACGTCCTCGTCTTTGAGCGGATTCGAGAAGAGTTTTCCGTTTCAGGAAGAATCGCTTCTGCCGTCCATGCCGGTTATAAAAAAGCCTTTTCAGCGATCTTAGATTCGAACGTCACCACGATCATTGCCGCTTTAATCCTCCTCCAATTTGACTCAGGACCGATCAAAGGATTTGCTGTGACCTTGATCATTGGTATCGCCTCTTCGATGTTTACCGCCCTCTTCTTAACCCGCTACTTCTTCTCAAGATGGGTCCAAAACCCGAAGAACAAAGCGCTCAAGATGGCAAACCTGATCAAGAAGACCCATATTGACTTCTTAAAGAGAGGCAAGATCTGCCTTTACAGCGTGATTGCCCTTGCCCTTGTGGGTGGTTACCTCCTCGTTTCTCAAAGAAGCTCGATGTTTGGAATGGACTTCACAGGAGGATACACCGTCTCTTTAGAGGTCGAAGCAAAGAAAGATCCCGACTATAAGGATAGCGTTCAAAAAGCGTTGATTGCTGCTGGCATCTCAGCTCAAGACTTCCAAGTCCGCTCTCTATCCCCTTCCAATAATTTGAAAATTCTCTTAGGGAGAGGGTTGGACCAGTCAGGAAAACCATTTTACAAGATGCCTCTTGAAGTGGAAAACCGCGGAGCTGCTTACGCCTACCAAAATAACCCCCGCCTTGTGTGGCTTGTCGACGCTCTTGAAAAAGAGGGGATCGCCATCTCATCAGAGTCGCTAAAGAAGTTAGATAGCAGCTGGACAAGTATCAGTGGTCAAATGTCCAATGCAATGCGGAATAATGCACTCCTAGGCCTTTCGATCGCCCTTCTTTGCATCTTGGCCTACATCACCTTCCGCTTCGAATTTAAGTATGCGATCAGTGCCACACTGGGGCTTGCCATCGATGTTGCTGTTACCATCGCCCTCATGAGCATCCTCCATGCATTGGGCGTTCCGATTCAGATCGACCTCAATACGATTGCTGCCCTTATGACAATCATCGGATACTCCCTCAACGATACGATCATTATTTTTGACCGGATCCGTGAGGACCTAAAACAGATGAGAAAACATTCTTTCAAAGATGTTGTCAATCACGCTCTTAATGTCACCCTTAGCCGAACGGTAATGACATCGGGAACGACCCTCGTTGTCCTACTTGCCCTCCTCTTCTTAGGGGGAAGTGCCATCTTCGGTCTTTCTCTTGTGATGGTGATCGGTGTTGTCTTTGGAACTTTCTCCTCTCTATTCGTTGCTGCTCCCCTCCTTCTTATGTTCCATAAAAAGGAAAAAGCAAAAAACGGAAAAAGTGCCATGTACGAAAATTAAAATGGCCAAAGTCACAAAAAAATGGTACCATCTTTTGTGAACACAAATTGCGGGAATTTACTTGAAAGCGGACGAAGAAGATCCAAAACACCTACTATGGGTTTATCCAAACTATAAGCCCGATTGGTGTGAGTCTATTATTGGGGAGTTTAACATCCACCCGGTAACAGCGCAGATCCTTGTCTCTAGAGGGTTTTCTACTTTCGAGGAGATTCACAGCTTTCTTTATGCGAAGCTTCCCAACCTCCTCTCCCCTTCCCTTTTCATGGACATGAATAAAGCTGTCGAGCGGGTGATCTACGCTCTCCAAAAAAACGAACCGATCCTCATCTATGGCGATAATGATGTCGATGGAATCACAGGAACAACCCTCCTTGTTGAATTCATTCGCCTCCTTGGGGGAACCGCCTACTACTATATCCCCCACCGCACCTCTGCTAACTCTTCGACGATAACCGATGCGATCACATTTGCCCTCGAAAAAAAATGCACACTTCTCATCACTGTTGACTGTGGAATCACTGCTTCTAAAGAGATCGAGGAGGTGGTTAAGAATAATATCGATGTGATCGTTTCCGATCACCATGAGCCGACCGATAAGATTCCCCACTGCGTTGCAACTCTCAACCCCAAGCTGATCAATAGCACCTATCCCAACCGCGATCTTACAGGGGTGGGCGTTGCCTTTAAGCTGGCCCATGCTTTAACCAATGAACTTGTCTCCTCTGGAAAAATCAGCTCTTCGACAATTGACCTCAAGCGATTTCTCGATCTCGTTGCCTTAGGAACAGTTGCTGATATGGGAGCATTAAAAGGGGAAAACCGGGTCCTTGTCCGGTATGGCCTCCGCCAATTTGCTCAAACCAAACGGATTGGACTCCTCCAGCTGATGGAAATTTGTGAGGTCAAGCCCAATACGATCAGTACAACCGACATCGCTTCTAAGATCGCCCCTCGCCTCAACAGCTTAGGGAGAATTGCCGATCCTGAAAAAGGGGTGGAGCTCATGCTTATCCATGATTCGACAGCTGCCACCCACTTAGCGAAAGAGCTCGATGCTAATAATACCAAAAGGCAACAGATCGAAAGACATGACTCCGATGATGTCAAGGCCTTTATCCATGCCCACCCAAGTCTGCTCGATCAAAAAGCTCTTGTCCTCCACTCAGACAAGTGGCACCCCGGAATTATCCCCATCATTTCTGCTCGCATTGCCAAGCAATATAACCGCCCCACGGTGATCATCGCTGTTGAAGGGGGTATTGGAAAAGGGTCGATCCGAACGATCCCTGAATTTCCTCTCCTCCCAGCATTGCGCAAAAATACCGATCTTCTCCTCAACTTTGGGGGACATGACTATGCAGCAGGGCTGATGATTGAAGAGGGAAATATCTTAAAGTTTAAGAAGAGCTTCATCGAGTGTGCCAACCAAGTGCTCAATAATGATGATATCGTTCCGAAGCTTCATCTCGATGCGCGGGTGCTTTTTGAAGACCTGACTTTTGAGTTTCTTGACTCGATGCAACTTCTTGAGCCCTACGGAATGGGGAATCCCCCGCCAATCCTCTATACCGACGTGACCCAAACCTGGCCACCCAAAGTGATAGGAAAAATGCACCTTAAGATTTACCTCGAGCAAAATGAACGGATGCTTGAGGGGATCGGGTTTGGTCTGAGTGGTTATCGTTCTCAGCTCACCAAGAAGAATCTCAATCTCCAAATCGCCTTTACCCCCCACGTTAATGTTTTCTTAAGCAAATCAAGCATTCAGCTCCTCGTCAAAGACTTCAAAATTAAATAGGGTAGGACGCTGCTCTTACTTTTTCATACTTTTTGCCTGCCTTGAAATAGGCAAAGCTTTAAAAATAAATGCTCAAACTCTCAGAGAGAATTTCTCACTGTTAAATTCTCATAGAGGAAAATACCTCTTCTAAAAAAACTTTACCCCAAACTTTTGCTAACTGTGATCGCTTTTCCCAGAGAAGGCAGTTTTCAGTTCAAAAAAGCCTAAAATTTGCCCCCAATTAATAATCAAAGAGTTACAAATTAATTCTAAAAAATCTGAAAAAAAACTTCATGGAGAAAATTCCAAAATTGTTTACTGCGGGAAAGCCTCTCAGAAAGGGTGTGATTAAAATCCGTACTCTATGAAAACCCTCTTTCTTTCGGGAAGTTTTCTACCAGATTTGGCCAGCTTATTAGAAAATTTGACAAACACCTATTAGCCTTTTCTCAGGAAAATGCCCCAGCCGCTTCCAAGGGGTTTCATAGAGTACGGATTTTAATCACACCTGGGGTGTCAAAAATCGCAAACCTCTTCTCCTGTCGACTGTTCCTATTTTTCTTCCTTAAAGCCTCTGTCAAGGGTAAATGCTTGATCCAACCAGTTCTTTACATCTTTGCACTTTATACTCGTCATAGCTTCGCTCACAAGATCTTCGGAAAACTCCCCAATTCGACTACTCATGCATAGAATTAGACGACCTAATCCGTTTGTGCTCATTTTGTTATTGCCAGCTAACCTCTTGTAGCCGCCAAAAAGTCCTTCCAGGGCTTCTGTCGATCCTATCATTCGCTTTTCATAGAAAATCCCAGAACTCTCAGCACTGACATAGTCTACTAATATCTCTGCAAATTCATTTGAACTTTCGGACAAGTTCATCTTAATAATTTGATCCATTAGCAAATATTCCACACCTTCATAAAAACCTTCCTTACGAACTATATCTCTGGTTATGCGTCCAATTTCAAGCCATTCCTTCCATAGAAGGACATCCTTCTTTATGGGCAATATCCATGCTGTTTTTTCTCGTACTTTTGTTGGTAGCTCATCGTATTTCTGCAATATTTTATCTCCCCAAGCCACAAGAGTGTCTAGGTTCATATATCTTGCTTTTGATCTTTGTTGAGGGGGAGCAAATTTTGTAAAGGGAGTCATTGACAAGGCTTTTTTTGTTTCCGTCGCACTCTTCGTCATTATCTCCCAACTATCCGTTTTTAAACGCTTTTTTAGCTCGCAGGCCACTTTATGACAGACATCATATTTGAGGTCCATACCGGGATATTGTTCAGCAACTAATTTAGACCCTGCATGCAAGTCTGAGCCATGATCGATGACTAAGCCAGCAGGAGAAAAGCCTACTTTGTTAATTGTCTCTTCTAGTCTCTTTGCTACCTCTGTTCCGTTCGATACTTGCATTGGAAGGATTGCCATAGGCTCTAAGTCTTCTAGAGTCACTGTCAAGTCGCTTTTTGCTCTCAAAGCAGACATCCTAACTCCGACGACTACAAAGCACTTGTACGAGCCAAGACGAATAACATGGTCTGCCATCCAGACCCACTCTTGGTCAGCTGCTTTCGGACGCTCTAGTTTATGGAGCCCTATTTTTAGATCCCACTGGATTAAGGTTTCTGGTTTAGGAGCCCTATCGATTTTTTCACGAACCATAAGCTTTTTTAAAAGGGAAGAAATTAACCTAAACCCTGCCCAGGCTGTCCGAAGAAAGTGAAATCCCCACATTACGATACCTTGTGTAAAGGTGTGCCGCTTCAATCGGGGGTCCCCCGGTATTACTAGCGCTTTTTTTTTTAATCTTCTTTTTCTTGCTCCAATTGCATCAACGCAGCTTTAAGCTTTCTAATTTCTACCTCTTGTTTTGCCTGTGTTATTTTATTTTTTGCCCGCTCCGCCTTCAGCCTCTCACATTCCTCTTTCCACTTCTCTCGACTAGCACGGGCTCTCTTCTGAGCTTGCTTTGCAACCTTTAATTGAGCCTTACTGTTCAGTGTTTTATGTTTCCACTCTTCTCTACTTTTACCTAGCCAGTCGATTGTTTTATCTGGGCGAGCAGGCATATTTTTTGCTTTTGATGTCTTGGGCATATATTCCTCTTATGTACAAATAAATATTGCACTTATAGCACATAAATCTTTTTGGAATAAGAACAGCCTCAACTTTTAGGTCAAAAACTCTTCAGTTTAGTCAGATTTTTGACACCCCAATCACACCCTCTCAGAAAAAAAATATTGAAAAAAAATCTTGTATTTATTTAATATGCATTCTAACTAAAATATAAGGAGTTCCGAATGTCCTCTTCCAGCTCATCATCATCATCATCTTCTTCTTCAAGCAGCAATAAAACTGCACTTTTGTTACCTCAATTACCACGAGAGTCCTTAAAAAGGATTGGAAATATGCTTAACATAAATAATAAGGATTTTACTCAACAAGACTGCTTTGAGAAAGCTTTTAAAGCTTGTCGAAAAAAAAATTGGCTTCAGCTTAAAAAACTTGGGGGTCAATTAGACATTCTAACAAATCAATTAGGTATTTCTTTGCTCCAAAAAGCTATTAAGCAAGGAGATCTCTTCCTTGCAAAGGAAATGGTTAGAGAAGATATTGCTATTCATGCCAAAGACTCCGAAGGCAGAACAGCTCTTCACTATGCAGCAATGACCCATGACCCGGAAATACTCGCTATTCTTTTTGAACACCTTGATCTAGACAGCGCTGCTTCTAATGGTAAAACCCCCCTTCATACAGCAGCAATTTATGGAAAAAAAGAGGCTATGGAAACCCTAATCTTAAATGGAGCCAACCTAAAAGCAAGAACAAGGCTTACCTTAGGAGAAAATACATTTTTTAAACTGACACCTCTTGCTATTACGGTCATGTTGGGCCACGCTGAATGCGTTGAACTTCTTTTGGAAAATCATAAAAAAAAGCCAGAGTTGAACCTCAATATGCAATTTGAAGAATTTGGGAGTATCCTGCATTTAGCAATCCACTTTAAGCAAGATAGTATCCTAAAATCACTTTTAAACACACATTACGAATTAGTAAAAGAAAACCTTGAGTCTCAAGACAAAGAGGGCCGCACTCCTTTTATTCTAGCAGCTGCTTTAGGTTTTGAGGAGGCCCTTGTGCTTCTTAAGACAAAAAAAATTAACTTAGAGGCTAGAGATTTCCAAGGAAGAACAGCAATGCACCACGCTGCCTTAGCAAGAGAACGGGGAGCTATCCGGTTTCTTACTTTTTTTGGATGTAAGATAAATGTTAGTGACCAAAACAATATTCGTCCCCTTGATCTTCTCAAAGATGCTAAAGATACGTTAGGACGCTCAGCCTATGGGCTTCTATCTAATCTCAGTAAAGGTAAAATAGCAAAAAAAAATGCTCCCCCCAACTTTACCCTACACCCCGTTGAAAATTGTGTATTCCAAGGGGGGGGACCTAAAGGTATTGCTTACGTTGGTGCAGTTAAGATTCTTGAAGAGAACAATAAAATCTCGGGGATCAAAAGATGTGCAGGGACTTCAGCAGGAGCTATTAACTCCGTACTTATGGCTCTAGGGTATTCCTCAAAAGAAATGGAAAGCATCTTATCAAAAACAGACTTCAGTACCTTCTTGGATCACCCTCTCACTAAGCAAAAGATAGAACAAGCGCTCAAAAATGCCACTTTTGGAGGAACAATAAAAACTCTTTTGAAGTCTTTTCGTCATTTACGGAACCCAAAAAAAATGTTGTTGGATGCGGTTAAATCTATTTACAATACCACAGGAATCTGCGACGGAAAGGTTTTTCAAGAATGGATTGAAAACCTTATCTATGAAAAGACAGGAATCAGGCAGTGTACACTAGGAGAACTTAATGCACTTATCGAAAAAGGAAAACCTTTCAAGCATCTACATCTCTTTGCAACACAGCTGGGAAGCCAAAATGCTATTACCCACATGAGCTCTGAAGATCCTAAATGGAGCAACCTTATCATCTCCCATGCTGTAAGAGCTTCAATGTCTATTCCCGGTGCATTTAAAGCTCATACTCTTCACTTTAAAGATCCAGATAGATTTGATCCAAATAACCCAAATATATCGGTTTATCCACGTAACGATTTAGGCTCCTATGCCGATGGAGGGATGCTCTATAACTTCCCAATAGAAACTTTTGACAAGAAAAAATTTCAATCTCTGTCCTCTTTTTCTGAAGATGTCGGAAATTATCATAAACTCAATAAAAGAACCCTCGGTTTTAGCCTTTTTACACCGGGTGAAGAAGTGTTTAATCCGCCTGGTGAAATCAAAACAGTTGGGCAGCTTTTAACTTCTATCTTCAATCTCTATACAAGTGCAGAAGTCCAAATCCGTAAATTAACTCCGTATAACAAATTCCGCGTCATTTCTATAAGTAATGAGGGGGTAGGAACATTAGAGTTTGGCCTTTCTAAAGAAAAACAGCAAAATTTAATCGACTCAGGAAGAAGGTCCACCCGAAGTTTTTTTAACAAGCAACAAGGAAAAAACCTCCAATTCAATAACCTATTCCTTTTACCTATGCTCCGCCTTCAAGGGAACTCTCCTTGTCATTTAAGGCCCCAACTTCCTTACTACATCAAACGAAAGAAACTTTTCTCCCTTTTAGAGTCACGACTTTTCAACTTCCAAAGCAATGCATCCTCAAGTCAAACAACCTCTTTTGAAAGCGAACCCATAGTTATTTCGGGAGAAGGGGGATGTGGAAAAACCGAGCTAGCTAATGCCTTTGCCCATGATCATAAAGATAAATTCTCCATTATTTGGACCATAAAAGCCGACACTTTAAATAACCTAGAAAGCTCTTATCGAGAGCTTGCCGCAAAACTTAAGCGCCCAATTGGTATCAAAGCTTCTCGCCAGACTGTTATTAATACCGTTCACACTCTGTTAGAAAAAATTAAACTTGAAAAGCCATTTTTTCTTATTTATGACAATGCAGAAGAGAACCTTCCCCTTCCTTCCACTAAAAGAGGTCAAATCCTGATTACTACTCAAAAAAAGACTCTTTTTAATACTAAAAACCCTATTGAAATCACCCCTTTATCTCCCCAAGAAAGTGTCTCCCTCCTAACAAAAATACTTGGAGGAAGGTCAAACCTTGAGGATCTAAAAACCCTTGCAAAAGAATTGGATTACTTACCAGTCAGCTTAGCGCAAGCAGCTTCTTTTATTACTGAAACCCGATCCATGAGCATTCCAAGGTATTTAAAGCTTATACAAGAACAAAAAACGGAAGTCCTAAAAAGGCTCAAAACAGACAAAAGGTATCCCAACACAGCCTATGCTACAATAACCCTCTCACTACAAAAACTCCAAACAACACCGACGGGTGCACTTGCCCACCGTTGGCTACAAGTCTGTGCTCACCTCCATCCCGACAGCATTCCTCGCGCCTTTTTTGACAGATGGCTGAAAACCACAACAAAAACACTGGAACTAGTAGACAGGGAGTTTTTGGCTGACAGTATCCTATCTCTTCTTGCTGACCTTAACTTCATTAATTATAATGAAGTCACAGAGTCAATATCTATGCATAGGACAAAACAAGCCATTATCAAAAAAACTATTCAAAACCAATCAAGCCCTTCAAAAGGAAAAGTAAGTTTCTCTAGTAGCTCCTCAAAAGGGAAACAGAGTTCTTCAATTAGTACCCCCACCTCAAAATCATTGGAAGAAGCTGTAAAACTTTTAATATCTTTTAGCGGGGATTTAAAACAAATGAATAAAGACCAATTACCTTTTGCTATCCAACTTATTCTCCACCTAAATTACATAACGGAGCATTATTCCAAAACTAAAAACCTAGAGATTCCAGAATTAAAAAAAGTCAACGCAGATATCGCACACTACCAGGGAAAATATGATAAAGCTAAAGAGCTAGTAACTGAAGCCTTAAAAGCTTATTATCAAAAATATAAAAATAAAGACCATGAAAAAATAGCAAAAGCTTTAAGCCGCTTAGGATCTACACTTGATTCTTTAGAAAATCCTCAGCAGGCTTTAGAAAATCATGAACAGGCTCTTGCAATGCAAAAAAGGCTGCATAAGAATCAGGACCACATAGATATTGCAAACTCTTTATATATGATAGGACATACACTTTGTAATTTAAAAAGGTACCAGGAGGCCATAGAAGCAACTAAAAAGGCTCTTTCCATGCAAAAAAGACTCTATAAAAATCAAGATCACAAAGAGATTGTAGCATCTCTGATTAGCCTAGGGAGAATACTCTGTAGTACGGAAAAACCTCAGCAAGGTTTAGAAAAATATAGAGAAGCTCTTGCAATGCAAAAAAGGCTTGATAATAACCAGTACCACTCAGATACGGCAGCTCATATACTAAAATACATAGGGCAAAAACTTGATGAATTAGGAAAGCATGAAGAGGCTTTAGAAAAAGTTGAAGAAGCTATTTCTATACTAAAAAAGATTTATGGATGTCAGCCTAATCAAGAAACTGCAAGAAATTTACAAATATTAGCATCAGCATTTTTCGGCCTAAAAAGATACCAAGAAGCCTTGGAAAAAACTGAAGAATCTCTTATGATTCACAAAAAGCTCTTAAAAAATCAGGTCCATCCAGAAGCTGAAGCCTCATTAATTATTAAAATGAATTTACTTGTTAGTTTAAAGAGGTATAAAGATACTTTAGAAGTCTGTAAAGAGCTCCGCCAACTCCAGGAAACACTCTATAAAGATAAGTTCAATCTAGCAACCTTTGGAAGGCTCCATGGAAAGGCAGCCGCACTTACTGCTTTAGGGAGAAGTCAAGAGGCTTTGGGAAGCTATCAAAAAGCTCTCGCTATTCAAAAAAAAATCTATAAAAACCAGGACCGCCCAGATATTGCAAATTCTCTATTCGTCATGGGATCCTTATTATTAGGATTAGAAAGGCATCAAGAGGCACTAGAAAAATTTAAGGAAGCCCTTGCAATGGAAAAAAGACTTCATAAAAACCAGGACCACCCAAATATTGCAAATTGTTTCTATTCTTTAGGAGCGGTATATTCTAAAATTAATCTAGAGGAATCGATTCAAAATCTTGTACTGGCATATGAAATGGCTAAACGTATATTTGGTCCTAATCACCCAACTACAGTTTCTTATGAAGACGCAAAGAATAAGGTCACTTCTATGAAAAGCCAAGAAAGCCAAGGACTGTGTTATCTGATGTAAGGCAACTGTGTAAACCCCACTTAAATGCCTCCCAAAGCAGGCAGCCTTTCTTAATAGGCCACCCCAAAATATGAGAGGCTTCTTTCAACCCCTAACTGGAGGCACCCACTTTTTCGACACGTCCTTAGAGGTTAGGTACAATATCTTTAGGAGAGCTTGGTCCGGGAGGAGGACTACTCTGGTCTTTGTTACGTTGCAAACATAGAGATTTTCTACTAAATTTGAGGCGACAAAAAAATCTCAAACCGCAAACGGTTTGAGATTTTTTTCGGACCAAAAGATAACAACTCGAGTTACATCGCTTCCGTTTCCAAAAGTCTGCTCAGGTACTTCTCCTGATACTCTTTAATGTCATCAACGTGAATGACCCATGCTGCTCCCTTTCGAGAAGCTTTCAACATGCCAACACGTGTCGCGTAATAGATTTTCTGCGCAGGAACGCCGAGCATCTTCGCTGCCTGGTTGACTGAGTAAAAACCTTTTTGGTTATCAAAAAGAAGCTCGCCTTCATAAGTAGACTTTGTTCTAGAATACTTATTGCGACGGTAATCTTCTAGATCATCTAGATCAATTGTCCAACGTGTCGAGTCTTTGCTTGCTTTAAGCTTGTTCTGCTTAATCGCAACGTAAATGGCTTGTCTCGTTACACCATTTATTCGCGCAGCTTCAGTAATTGAAACCACTTTTCGTGAAGCGACTTCTGCTCCAACATTGTTTTCCATATCCATATTTTTCTCCTCAATCCAAAAAAATGGGTCAAAAAACCAAGCTAAAGGTCTAGTTTCCAAAAAACCTGGTTTTTTAACGATTTGTTAATATTCTAACCTTTAGACCTCCTATTATCCCAAAAAAATGAGTTGAAAGCAATCTATTTCTCTTTACTTTTTCACAAATTTTTGATTTAGATGGGATTATGAAAAAAAATAATTTCAAGGCATAGAAATTATTTGATTAGGTATAGACTTAAACCATTGATTTGCTGTAAGATAAAGGCAGAAAATCTGAGATAGTAAGGAATGATTTGAATGAAACTTAAACCCCTAATATTTAGCATTTTAATCCTTTTCGCCGTTTGTGCTGAAGCTAAGCCTCCAAAACTCACTGCCCACACCACCTACAAAAAATCTGAAGAAATTCTTAAAGGACACGTCAGCTGCAAGGAAATGACCCCAGAAATTGCCCGTAGGACCCTCAAAAACTTCCTTAACGAGCTTGATCCCACAAAGACCTACCTTCTAGCCTCAGAAGTTGAAAAATGGACGGAGCCAAGCGAGGAACTTGTCGATAAGATCATCCAAAACTATAAAAAAGAGCGTTTTGAGCTCTATGAGAAGATATATCAGGTGATGGTAGGGGCGATTCATCGGCGGAATGATTTAGAGGAGAAAATCAAGGGACTTCTGTCTCCTGAAAGCGCAAAAAATATTGATTTTAAAGCTGTTAAGTGGGCTCAAAATGAAAGGGAGCTCGAAGAGCGCCTCCTAGCTCTTCGCGCTCTCCAGCTCGAAACCGCCGATAAGCTTGAAGTCGACTCAAAAGAGCAATTCATGCAACGCCTTTCAAAAAGGCGGTCTTCAAGAGAAGAAGAGGTGATCCAAGGAGGGAAAAAAAAGCTCCAAAACAAGCAGATGTTTGCCTACTTTCTAAAAAGTCTCTGCGGAGGGTTAGACAACCACACCGTCTACTTCACTCCCCAAGAAGCGAACCAGTTTATGGTTCAGGTGCAGCAACGTCTTTTTGGAATCGGGGCACAGCTGCGCGATGATTTAACAGGATTTACATTGGTTCGCCTTTTAGATGGAGGACCTGCTCTTCGAGATGGAAAACTGAAAGCGGGAGATAAGATCATTGCGGTCGACCATGAACCTGTTGTCGGGATGGACATCGTCGAAGCGGTGAGTTTGATTCGTGGTCCTAAGGGAACAGCGGTGAACCTGACGATCCTTCGTGAAACGGGGGAGAAGTTTGATACCGAAGTGGTCCGCGATGAAATCGTTCTTAAGGAAACCCGTTTTGAAACGGCAAAACTCCCCTATGGAAATGGGGTGATTGCCCACATCCGCCTCTTTTCTTTTTACCAAGACTCCACTGCTTCAGCGGCAACCGATATCAAAGAGGCGATTGAAGCGATTAAAAAAGAGGACAATTTGCAAGGGGTAATCCTCGATCTTCGTGGAAACGCAGGAGGAATTCTCCCGACCGCTGTTGCTGTAACCGGCCTTTTTATCCAAAAAGGAGTGGTTGTTTCGATCAAAGATTCGGGGGGTAATATCCAACACCTCCGCAACTTTAGCAGCGACGTCAGCTGGGATGGCCCCTTGCTTGTTCTCACCAATAAAGGGAGCGCTTCAGCTGCTGAAATTGTGGCGCAAACGCTCCAAGATTATGGGCGTGCCATCCTCGTCGGTGACCCCTACACTTGGGGAAAGGGAAGCTATCAAACCTTCACGCTAGAGGCGGGCAACATCCATAAGGTGAACCCCCAAGGAGAATATAAGGTCACGCGAGGCCTCTACTACACTGTGTCGGGAAAAAGTCCCCAATTGACCGGAACCAAAGTAGATGTTGAGGTTCCTGGAAGCCTCACAGAACTTGAAATTGGAGAGTCCTTCGCTAAATTTCCTTTAGAAAACGATGAGATCTCCCCCAACTTTGTCGATAACCTTTATGATATTCACCCCTTTCACCGAAGGAAAATGATGCGCCTTTATAGTAAAAATCGGCAAGAGTATGTCGATCTCTATGGCAGCTACCTTCCAGCTCTTAAAAAGAATTCTTCTCTCCGCATCGAGCAAAACAAAAACTACCAAAATTTTCTCAAAGAGCTTCGTAAGGAAGAATTTGATCCGGAAACAGCCGAGCGGTATGGGCAAAACGACCTCCAGCTCGAGGAATCTCTTAACATTATGAAAGATTTGATCCTCATGCTCCAAGCAGGGTAGGAAGGGTTTGCAATGCTTCCTGGAAGGGAATGGCTTCTATTTTATCGAAATAAAGGCGCTTACTTCCCCCATAAAAGAGGTAGAGTTTTGCTGAAGGATAATCTTCCTGAAAAGCTTTAAGTGCTTTTAAATCGTTAGAATGTATCTTTTTTGAACGTTTAATTTCGATACCGATAAGCCCTTTAGGGCCATAGAGAATGAAGTCAACTTCTAATTTATCCGTTGTTCTCCAAAAATAAATCTCATAATCAAGCTCAAAATAGTGATTCATTGCCTGAATTTCTTGAAGCATTAAAGTTTCTAAAGCAGGTCCCTCAGCCTCTTCTGGTGCATCAAAGGGCCCCATAGGACGCAACGCGCGATACACTCCAACATCAAAGTAATAAAACTTGGGGTGGGTAATCGTTTTTCGTTTTGTCCGTTTCGTAAAGACAGGGATACGACTTGCTAAAAGAAGATCTTCAACAATCTGGAAATATTCCTCGACTGTTTTTCTTTCGATAGAAATATCTTTTGCAATTTGCGTCATATTTAAGGTCGACCCTTGAGAAAAACTCGCTACCTGCAAAAATTTTGCAAAAGAACCGATGTTACGGACAAGCCCTTCCTGCATCACCTCTTCCCGCAAATAGACATGGGTGTAAGACTTTAAATAATCCCTTGGGTTTACAGACTGCGCATGAACGATTGGCAGTTGCCCAAACCTCAACGACTTCTCAAGGCTAAAATCTTTTCCTAGCTCAAGCGCTGTAAGAGGAAACATCTTATAGTAAAGAGCTCGTCCTGCTAAAAGGTTGGTTCCCCTCCGTCTTAAGGTGCGCGCACTCGACCCCGTCAGGATAAACTTGTAACGGTAGTTTTCGATCATGCGATGCACTTCATTCAAAAGAGGGGGAATTTTCTGGATTTCATCGATGATGATCCATTCCTTAAACCCTTTTGGTATCATCTCCTCGACTTTATGAGGATTTTTTAAGAGCTCAAAAAAGACCTCTTGATCCAAAAGATCTATATATAAGCTGTTTGGAATCCGTGACTTGAGCCAAGAGGTCTTTCCTGTTCCTCTAGGGCCAAAAAGAAAGAAGCTATGATCCCCTTTTAGGGGCTTTTCCAGGAATCTTTTATACATTTTTGCATACATAACTACCCAAAAATACCTATTTTTTGGGTTATTTCTTCCCATTTTAATGGTTTTTCTGGGAAAGTCAACCCCGTTTTCTTTGGATTGGCATTAATCCTTAAAATCTATAGAATAGGTGTTTTTAACCAATAGTACGTGTTTGCGGGGTGCATTCCCTGGGAAACTAGGGGGTAGTACGTTAGGTTTTAAGCTGTCCAACGACCCCATAGCCGCAGGCGCTATAGGGGAGGAGGACAGTTTGAAAGATAATGTGCTAGACCCGGTTTCAAGGGGATTAAGCCCCGTAAACGCGTACAACAGTAGATTTATGGAAGTTCGTACCCGTATTGCCCCTTCACCAACCGGTGATCCCCATGTAGGAACCCCCTACATGGCTCTCTTTAATTTAATTTTTGCCAAACACCATGGTGGAAAATTTCTCCTCCGGATCGAGGATACCGACCAAAGCCGGAGCCGCCACGAGTATGAAGAGAGCATCTATAAGGCGCTCCAGTGGCTCGGCATCGAATGGGATGAAGGCCCCGGAGTGGGTGGCCCGCATGGCCCTTACAAGCAATCGGAACGGACCGAAATTTATCGGGAGCATTGCCAAAAGCTTCTCGATATGGGACATGCCTACAAATGTTTTGCCACAGCTGAAGAACTCAAAGAAATGCGGGAGCTCAGCGCAAAGATGGGGCAGCGAATGGGTTACGACCGCCGCTACCGGAACTTAAGCGAAGAGGAAATCGCAAGTCGGGAAAAAGCAGGGCAACCCTATGTGATCCGTTTGAAGGTGCCACTTACTGGAGAATGCACCTACGAAGACATGACGAAAGGGCGGATCACCTGCCCCTGGAGCGATGTTGATGACCAAATTCTCCTCAAGTCCGATGGCTACCCCACCTATCATTTGGCTAATGTTGTCGATGACTACCTCATGAAAATCACCCATGTGATCCGAGGAGATGAGTGGATGGCTTCGACCCCAAAACATGTTCTTTTATATGACCTTTTTGGGTGGGATCGCCCCCAGTTTATGCATATGCCCCTCCTCCTTGGCGCCGACGGAAAAAAACTTTCGAAGCGGAAAAACCCCACCTCGGTTTTCTACTATAAGGAAAGTGGTTATCTCCCTGACGCCTTTGTCAACTTCTTAACGCTCATGGGCTATAGCATGCCTGAAGATCGGGAAATCTACTCTCTCGATCAGATCATCAAAGAATTTTCGGTCAAACATGTCGGGGTTTCAGGCGCCTTCTTCGATGTGAAAAAACTCGATTGGATCAACCAGCAATACCTGATCAATAATATCCCCGAACAAGATCTTTGGGGAAAAATTAAAGCGTGGGGCTTTTCCGATGAGCGGATGGCCAAAATCATGCCCCTTATCCATACCCGGATCAAAACTTTCGGCGAATTTATGGAGCTGTGTAATTTCCTCTTCGTCAACCATATTGAGCTGAGCGATGAGCTTCTTTCTCCAAAGGGAACAGAAAAAGAAGTATCGGCTGCCCTCCTTCAAGCAATGATTTGGAGCATGGAGGAAAATGAGGACTGGAGTCGGAGCGGTTTTGAAAGAGGATCGCGCGAGATGGCTGAATTTTTCGAAGTCAACCACAAAAAAGTGGTGATGCGGATCCTCTTTGCTGTCATTACGGGGAAACACCAGGGGCCACCCCTTTTCGACTCGATCGATATTCTAGGAAAAGACCGAACCCGCGCTCGCCTCCTCCACGGCATTGAGTTCCTTGGAGGGATTTCAAACAAAAAGATGGCAGCGCTGAAAAAGAAGTGGGATGGAAGAGGTGCTCTACAATAAAGAAAACCCGTTCCCCGCTAAAATTGTTGAGCGCTACCTTCTCAATAAAGAGGGATCAACAAAGAAGACCTACCACGTCACCTTAGACCTTGCAGACTCAGGAATGACCTACAAAGCGGGAGATGCTATCGCCATCTACCCAGAAAATAGCCCTGAAGATGTGGCAACGCTCCTTGCGGCACTTGGAAAAACAGGGGTGGAAGAGGTCATCGATCCTCGCTCGGGGAAAACACTTTCGCTTGAGCACTTCCTTAAAACCAAGGTCAACCTTCTCCGCATTGATGAAGGGGTTTCCCTTGAAGACCTCCTGGTTAAATATCCCCCTCTCCTCCCCCGTTTTTATTCCATCGCCTCCTCTCCTCAAGTGAGCCCAAACCGCGTCGATCTTTTGGTTGCAACATTTACCTACAAAGTGGGAGACATTGAGCGGAAAGGGTTGGGTTCCCATTTTCTTTGCGATCTTGCTGAGGTGGAAAAAACTCCAATCTATACCTACCTCCACCCAACGGCCCACTTTACCCTCCCTGATGACCCTAATGTCCCGATTATCATGGTTGGCCCCGGCACAGGTGTCGCTCCCTACCGCGCCTTTCTTCAAGAACGGGAAGCTCAAGGAGCTACTGGGAAAAACTGGCTCCTTTTTGGAGAGCGTCATAGGGCCCACGACTACTACTACGAGTCTTATCTAGAAGAGCTCAAAGAAAAAAAGTTTCTCCATCTCGACCTCGCATTTTCTCGTGACCAAGAGGAAAAGACCTACGTCCAACACCACCTGCTTAAAAGGGGAGTGATGGTTTGGAAAGCGCTTCAAGAAGGGGCTCACTTTTATGTGTGTGGCGATGCCCGCCGCATGGCAAAGGATGTGACACATGCCCTACAAACCATTATCGAAACGCATGGCGCTCTTTCTCCTGCCAATGCAAAAAATTTCATTAAAACCCTTCGAAAAGAAAAAAGATTTCTTTTGGATGTCTATTAACTCTTAGGTGTGTTAGAATTGTGCTTATGTCTTTTGAACTTACAAAACTCATTCCTGTTAAATCTGCAGCAAAATTCTATGCAGAAAACTCAGAGGTTAAAAGCCGAGGTGAACACAAAAAGGGTCTAAAAGCTTGGAGCAATCGGAAGGCTTATGCCGATTATGCCCAGATGGGCGCCATCGTCTTTACCATTATCGCCGCTTGCTGGGATAAAAAAGGGGCGAAATCTTTTTACTATGGGAAAAAGATTAAACTAGGTCCTATGATTAAAACCTCTCTTGGTTTTTTGACCTTGATAAAGCTCATCAAAATAGTCACCGTCTTCTTCAAAACCTACCATAAAATTCAAGCTAAGAAGAAGCAATCGTAGCCACACAAAAGCACATCAATCCCTCTCCCCGACCAAAAGCCGTTAAGCGATCTCCAGAGGTAAAGGTAATCCCCACCTGCTCGACTGAAAGAGAGAGCAGATCAGCAACACTTTTTCGCATCTCCTCAGCCCGTTTTTGAAATTTGGGACGTCCTCCTTCAATGGTCAAGGCGATATGTTCGATCGTTTGGTCTCCCAAAGTTTCTGCCGCTTTCTCAAGGTAGACGCGACTATCGGTAATCCCCTCCTTACGACAAAGATCGATCGCAACCTTTCCTAAAATGGGGACATGGGTGATCGAGGTGATTGCATTGCAAATGGCATGAAAGACGACATCTCCATCCGAGTCGGCGTCGAGTCCTGGAGCATCCTCGAAGGGAAGCCCAGCGACAATACATTTTTTCTTGCTCCCTTCAGGGAGGAAACGGTGGCTATCTTGCCCAATCCCAGTTTTAGTCTTCATTTTTAATCCTTACACGAACCCATTAAAGTCATCATACCATAACCAAATTCATGCTGTTATGCTTAGAAAAATGCGAAGTGCGATCTAGCTCTGCTTCCTGTCGCATTCGCTCTGACCTTTTCCTATCCATTTCTTCATGATAATCTTCGGAGTTTTCGATTCCCTCCATAACCATTGGTATCGATGAAACTATCATTCCCCATCCAACAGGGGGATTTACAGCTGCAACAACCACTCCTGTTGCCATTACTACCATGCCCAGAATAGCTTTGCCCTTCCAGAATCTAGAGCGCTTTTTACATAAAGACACTTTAGCTTCAGAACCTAAAGCATCTAAAGTCAAAGGAGAATCACATGTTTCAAGGATTTGATAAAAAAGACCTGCTACTTGACTTTGCGAAGCAAGTTGTCCATCTTGAATAAGAACCTCAGGAAAATGAATCTCAAATAAAAATCTCGCCTGATCGAGTTTTCCATCTAGCAATAACAAAAATGCTCTACAAACTTCTGCCATATGAACATCATCAGGATACAGTTCTTTCCATTGATCGATGGAATAGAAGGCCCCATCGATATCCGCATCACTCATATTCAAGGAAAATTCCTTTAAAATATCATCTTTTTCAACACAGCAAAAACTTAAAGCCGGCAGCAATAGTAAAAACAAAAAAATTTCATATCAATACCACTTCATAAAAATTAATTTTATAAAAACAATAATCAAAACAGTCACACCAAATAAATGAGCAGAACTGTGCCAAATAACCTTAAAAGTGTACTTCCCTCTATTTTGGATCAAGCCCCATACCCCCTTTGCAAGAAAATATGGGGTAAGAAATGCAATAAAAACATACAAAAAATACTTAAAAATTTCCATTTCCAAAAGCACCTCCAAAGGAATTAATCGAAAGATTACACTCTAAGCTGATTAAAAATTTTTCACAATCAAAATTTATGCACCTATCTTTCAGTTGACAGTAGGTGGCAACCAAGGGTAAAATTTCTGACAAATAAGGATTAAAAATGAAGACGTTACATGTTTGTAATGTAAACTTTGAATGGGAGCTTGAAAACCGGTCAAAAATGGGGGTTAAGGACTCTTTTATGGTCCACCCCAACTATTTGCAGCTCCAGTTTCTCCCCTTTTTGTATGCCAAGCCGGGCGATGGGGTCGTTGTCACCCACCATCCTCCCGAAGTGCCAGAAGGAATTGCCGTCCATCTTTTTGAAGATGAGATCGAGGGGTATGATCGGATTGAGACCTGGGGATGGTCCAAGGCGATTGAGCGGTGGTCTCCCCTCCCCTATAAAGTGCCCGATTGTTTACGCGAGGTCGCCTCCAAAGCTTTCTCCTTTACCCACAGCCCCAACCTTCCAGGAGCAAAACTGCTCCACCATCCCGAAGAAGCAAAAGGATGGATTGCCGAGGGACCCTACCCAAAAGTGCTTAAGACTTGCTATGGAATGGCAGGAAGACGGCGGATCATTTTGGAAAAGCCAGAGGATTATGAAAAAGCTCAGGCTCAAGTCCTAAAAGAGTTTGAGCGGGGACACCAGCTGATTGGAGAGCCTTGGGTGAACAGGCAGATGGATTTTTCAACGCAGTGGGTCCTTGGCGATGAGATCACCTATTTAGGAGCGACGGTTTTAGAAAATACAAAGTGGGGAAATTATAGTCGCACCTATGTGGGTCAAGACATTCCCTTTTTAGAAGAGCATCTAGAAAAAGTGCAGTCTCCCTTAAAACATCTTTGGGCACGGGGTTTCCGAGGCAATCTTGGAATCGACGCAATGGTTTACGACAATAAACTCCATCCGATAGTGGAGATCAATACCCGGAAAACGATGGGGTGGCTCGCCTTAAAATTGGGGAAAAGTTTGGCTTATGAAAATGGGACCCAAGGGCTCCTTCCCAGCTTTTTAATGACAGACAAAAAAATTCCGTTTCAGAAACAGCTCGTCCTGTTATAGTCACGTTTATGGATCGATTAAAAATTACTGGGGGAACCCCTCTAAACGGACATGTCAAAGCAGCAGGCGCTAAAAACGCTATTTCAAAGATGCTTGTTGCTTCCCTTCTCTCCGATAAAAAGTGCATTTTCACGAACGTTCCCAATATTTCTGAAGTTGAAACAACGGTCAACCTCTGCAAAGAGATTGGAATGGAGGTGAAGTGGGAGAAGGAAGAGGGGCGGATGGAGGTGATCACCAAAGAGGTGAAGTCTTCTTATGTCCCCTTGAACTTTTCAGGAGCCAATCGGATCCCCATTTTGATGATGGGAGCGCTGTTAGGGCGGACAAAAGAAAACATTATTGTCCCCACGGTGGGAGGGTGCAAAATTGGAAAACGCCCTGTTGATTTTCACATCATGGCCCTTGAAAAATTGGGGGCAAAAGTGGAATATCGCACCATTAAAAAAGAGCAAGCCTACTTTGCCCATGCTCCTGAAGGGATGAAGGGGGCCATTGTTGAACTTCCCTACCCTTCTGTGATGGCGACTGAAAATGCGATCCTTGCCGCCTGCCGCGCGAAAGGGCAAACCGCCATTCGAGGGGCTGCGATGGAGCCTGAAGTGATCGACCTCATCCTCTTCTTGCAAAAGCTTGGCGTTGTGATTTATGTCGATGTCGATCGAACCGTCTATGTCCGAGAAACGACCCAGTTTTATGAGGTGGAGCACAAGGTGATCACCGATCGGATCGAAGCCGCTTGTTTTGGAATGGCAGCGATCGCCACAAAGGGGCGGGTCTTTGTCGAGGGGGCAGAGCAACCCCATATGGTCACTTTCCTCAACAAACTCCGCCGGATCAATGGAGGGTTTGCCGTTAAGGAAAATGGAATAGAGTTTTTCTATCAAGGTCCCCTCAAGGGAGGACTCCACCTAGAGACCGATGTCCACCCCGGCTTTTTAACCGATTGGCAACAACCTTTTGTTGTCCTTCTTACACAAGCCGAAGGAAGCTCGGTTGTTCATGAAACGGTTTATGAAAACCGTTTTGGATATGTCAAAGCGCTGAAAGAAATGGGAGCCCACATGGAACTGTTTACCCAGTGTTTGGGTGACCGTCCTTGCCGCTTTGCGAATCAAAACTATGAGCATAGCTTGATCGTCAAAGGGCCGACAGCATTTCGGGGAAAAGAGATTGTTATTCCCGACCTTCGCGCGGGCTTTGCCTATGTCATGGCCGCCCTTCTTGCCCCTGAAGAGAGTATCCTTTCGGGACTCCCTTACCTCGATAGAGGCTACGAGCACCTAGAGGAAAAGCTCCAAGGACTGGGCGCCAATATCACCCGTGTTAAAGCCCCTAAAGAGGAATTGCAACTTAGCTCTAGCTAGGTTATAATGCTCTCATGTCCAATTGGCGCGCCCTGCAAAGGGAAAACTTTACCCAAATCGACAAGCTTGCCGACTTTCTCGAGCTTGCCCCTGAAAAAAGAGAAACACTTTTAAAGGCTCCCCCCTTCCCGCTGAATTTCCCCAAAAGACTCGCCGAAAAAGTGACAAAAAATAGCCTAAGCGACCCGATCCTCCGCCAGTTTCTTCCAATCGTCGAAGAAACAAAGGAAACTGCTGGCTTTTCATCCGATCCCGTTTGCGACGCCTCCTTTCAAAAAACGCCCCACCTCCTCCAAAAATATGGAGGGCGGGCCCTTCTCATCACCACCAGCGCCTGCGTCATGAATTGCCGCTTTTGCTTCCGACAAAACTACCCTTACGAAGGGGGACCCAAAACCTTTGAAAAAGAGCTCGAGATGTTACAGAGTGACCCCTCGATCCACGAAGTGATCCTGAGCGGGGGCGATCCCCTTTCCCTTTCCGACGAAAAACTTGGGGAGCTCATCAGGGCGCTAGAAACAATTCCCCACCTCAAACTTCTCCGGTTTCATACCCGCTTTCCCATTGGGATCCCCGAGCGGATCACAGAAGAGCTTGTGAGTTTACTAAAAGAGACCCGCCTCCAGCCGATTTTTGTGTTGCATACCAACCACACCAATGAACTTGATGGGGAGGTCTTTGCCGCACTGAAAAACTTGGGAGCCCCCCTTCTAAGTCAAACCGTTTTACTCCATGGAGTGAATGACGATGTCATAGCCCTTAAGGAGCTTTTCTTAAAGCTAGCGGCACACGGAATTCTCCCCTACTACTTGCACCAATTGGACCGGGTCAAGCAGGCCCACCATTTTGAAGTTCCCATAGAAAAAGGAAAAGAGCTCATCGCCGCCTTAAGGAAAGAGCTTCCTGGGTATGCCGTTCCCACCTATGTGCAAGAAGTAGCGCACGAGCCCCACAAAACTCCCCTATAAAAGCTCTGTCCAGTCGATAATATGGTCGAAATAGTCTTCTTCTATAACTTGTTGAGTACATCCTCCAATATGGATTAGGACAGGTCGGAGAGAAAATAGTCTAGGAATAGAAAGGGTACTTAATTTTTTCTTGGTTTCTTCAACAACTTCCATCCCAACAGGATTTTTTGAAAACTTGATTTCACAAGGGTAAAGGGTATCTTTGCATTGAATCAAGTAGTCTATTTGACACCCTTTTCTAGCTTTGGTTCGTGTCTGAAAAAAAGGACCATCAAATACATAATCAGAGGAGCAGATATTTAACTTCTCTAAAAGCTCATGACTATTATGAATGACAAGATTTTCGAATTGGAAACCCATGATCGATTCCCACTGAGTAGAAGTATAAAGTGAGCTACTTTTAAACTTTCCCCTAAAAACCTGTTGCTTATTTGGAACAATATATTTGAGATAGAAGCGCAGATAGTTATCACTCAACCGATATTTTCTTAGTTTACTTATTTTAAATGTCTTAATATCCCAAGTAAAGTCAGCAGATAAAAAACCTGCTTCTGTTAAGTCCTTAAGATACTCCGAAATAACCCTTCCATTCTCCCTTCCTATTTTGCTACAGATTTCTTCTTGATAAAGCGAGTGGTTGCTAGACAAAGCTTCTACAATGTCTTTATAAACCTCACTTCTCCTAGAAAAAAGTTCATGAAAAATCCGGTTAAATTCATTAAAAAGCAGTCCTGATTCTGTAAAACAAAGCCTTTTGATATTTTCTTCTGCTGTTAACTTTGGATCAATCGCATCAAGATATTTCGGAACACCCCCTGTTACATTTAAAACTTTAAGCTTTTCAAACGGAGAAATAGATTTTTCCCTCTTTCCCCAAAATTTTGAACACTCTGATATTGAAAGCTCTCTTAAGTTAAGCGTTAAATCAACTCGTCCAAAAAAACCTGTATTGTTTAGAATATTCTTATCAATCCAACCGGAAATTGAACTAGCTACGATTAAGATTAACTTTGGGTTTTTTTCAAAGAATCGATCCCAAGCAATTTTAAGTTTTCCGAGAAAAACAGGATCTTTTGATCCCATCCAAGAAATTTCATCCAAAGCAATCAGAACCTTCCCTTTTTGCACCTCCTTAGAAAGGGTTGAAAAAATTTCACTCCAATCATTACCTTTAATATTTGGAAGCCCCTGACCAACCATCTGTTGAATAAACTCCTCTCTTTGAGACTGACTTGTTACCCCAGGAGTTGGGGGAATGCCTGTAAACAAATATTTTTTTGAAAAACTGTTTGAAAATTCTTCTATAAGGTAGCTTTTTCCAATACGTCTCCTTCCCTTAATTGCTATAAATCTTGCTGATCGACCTGCAGCCTGTCTTTTAAGTAACTTAAGCTCTTCTTCTCTACCTATAAACATGTCAGTTCCTATGCATCACTAAATCAATGATTGTTGATTTAATGATACTTTTTTTGCCCTTTTTTTGCATCACTAAATCAACAATCATTGATTTAATGATACTTTTTTTCAGAAAAAATCTATCACTAGATCGATATTTATTGATTTAGTGATACTTTACATACGATCTAAAGTCTTGAGGCCGAGGATCTGAAGCCCTTGGGCGAGGATCCGAGCGGTCAGTTCGCAAAGGACAAGACGGCTACTTTCTTCGGGGGTGCCCTCGACGCGGCAATCGCGGAAGAAGGCATGGAACTTTTCGGCTAGCTCGTAGAGGTAGTCGGAAAGACGGTTGGGTAAAAGCTCCCGATCCATGTGGGAAAGGGTCTCTCCAAATTGGCGGGCATGGAGCCCGAGCGCAATCTCTGTCGGGTGGGTGAGGACAATCGGAGTGGTTGCAAATAGGGCGTTAATATCTTTGTTACACTTCCGCTTAATCCCTTGAATCCGGACATAAGAGTAGAGAAGGTAGGCGGCGGTATTTCCATCAAACTTCAGCATCCGGTCGTAGCTAAAGAGATAATCTTTCACCCGATGGCATGAAAGATCGGCATATTTAACCGCATCAACACCAAGAATTTTTGCCGACTCATCAAGCTCTTTTTCGGTCGCTTCTTCCCGCCTTTCTTCGAGGAGAAGGCGGGCACGACGAACCGCTTCTTGAAGAAGGTCGATGAGCTTTTCGGTTTCTCCGGAGCGGGTCTTGAACTTTTTTCCATCGGCGCCTAGGACCACCCCAAAAGGAACATGTTCCACCTCTGTCTTTTCAGGGTCGTAGTAGCCCGCTTTAGTGGCCGCTCCAAAGACCATCTGAAAATGGAGCTGCTGCCCCGCATCGACAACATAGATGATCCGATCGGCTTTTTCCTCTTGGACCCGTTGGCGGAGCGCTGCTGAATCGGTTGTTGCATAGTTGTAACCCCCATCCGATTTTTGCAAAATGAGGGGGAGGGGGCTTCCATCCTTGGCTTTAAATCCTTCTAGAAAAACGCATTTGGCCCCATCCGATTCTTCAAGAACCCCTTTTGCTTCATAGTCTTGAACCACTTGGGCAAGCATCGGGTTATAAAAGGACTCTCCCCTTTCTTCAAGGGAAACATCTAAAAAGTCGTAAATCTCTTGAAACCCTTTGCGAGAAATCTCTCGGATTTTTTCCCAGGCTGCCAGCGCCTCTTTTTCCCCTCCTTGGAGGCTCACCACCTGGAGTTGGGCCCGCTTCTTAAAGTCGGGATCGGCATCGAAGATCTTTTTCGACTCCTTATACCAGTGCATAAGTGAGGAGAGGTCGGTCTCTTTTTCACCGGCAAGGATCTCAGGCTCTTTTTCTTTCAGGTAGGTAATGAGCATCCCAAACTGGGTTCCCCAATCGCCAATGTGGTTAAGGCGGAGAACATCATGTCCTAAAAATTCGAAGAGGCGAGCAAGACTTTCTCCAATGATGGTCGAGCGAAGATGCCCCACATGAAGCTCTTTGGCGACATTGGGAGAAGAAAACTCTACGATCACTTTTTTCTTTTCTTTGAGAGGGGGAACACCGAGACGGGGATCGGCAGCAACCGCGGTCAGTTCCTTAGAGAGAAAATCTTCTTTGAGGGTGATGTTGATAAAGCCAGGCCCTGCGATCTCAAGCTTTTCAATCATTTTCCCCAATTCCCACTTCTCTTTGATCTGCTCAGCCACTTTGCGGGGGTTTTCCTTCAGCTGTTTGGCAAGCTTCATTGCCGAATTACACTGATAGTGGCCAAAACGGGGGTTGGTGCTTTGGGTGATGTCAGCTCCTGGCTCTACAGTAGGAAAAAGCTCTTTTAATATTTTTGTTGCCTGCTCTTGCAGCTGCTCTGATAAGTTCTCCATAAGGAGGTGATGATGGGGGTATTCACCGAAATTGTCAAGGGGAGAGGTTTCAAAATTTCCCATAAACACATGCAGTTTTGCTTAATATGCAAAAACACACACACTTATCTGGACAGCAGCATCCTCCCCTTAATACCTCTAAATATACTACCTGACCTACAAAAAGCAGATTAATAATCTATCGCTAATTTGAAAAGCTAATAGAGCTAGAGGAAGATGAGGAGCTACTGCTGCTTGAACTATCTGAGGTTTGCTGTTTGAAAAAATTTTCTACTGCATTTTGGTCTTTGAAAAATTCATTAATTGTATTTTCATTACTATCGTTCTTAATAATACTAGTTTGTTGTTGTGAGGTTTTTTTAGACGCACAACAGCTTACCAAATGGTTATAAGCAAAACTACCCTCTTGATAAAGTCCCTTAAAACACTTATAAAGTCTGTTCAATTTATTATCATTTAATTTTTTGTTATGATTAATGGTTTTTTGCAAAAGACTCATAATCAAGGGAGTGTAAAAAGAACAAGACCGACTTTGCTGGTTATTTCTGATTAGATCATGGTTTCCTTCTATTTTTTTCCAAATATTTATAATAGGAAATTGAAAACCACCAGTAAAACTACTAACACCAGAATTTTGTAACTCTTCAGGTGTTTGGGGCCTTATGCTATGTAGTTGCTTTTCAAGCTGTTTTACCACAAATAGTGCACCTTGTTTTTTATAATTTTTAATTTTTTGTTGTATACCTAAACAATCTAGTTCAATTTCTAAAGCCTTAGTGTAAAATTCTTGTTGATTTTGCTGCTGGTTGGAGCCTCCAGCATTTTTAAAACTTAATTTCGATAACATTCTATTCGAATAGTAATGATTATGTTCTGCTGCAACCTTAAGATGTTGTTTCATAAGGTTCAGATTTGTACCAAACTGGTTTTGATCAATCTCATACATGTAATAGCAAGTATATGCCAGTATAAACTTTGAATCCCACTGGAGGGAAGGAATTTCACAGTCTATTGTAGAAGCTTTTTGGAACATCTGCCTTGCTTTTTGAAGCTCATTAATTTTGTCTGTTTGACCAAGGTTCTTTTTCTCTTGTAAGGCCTTAAGACAACAATAACCCGCCATTAAATATCCTATAGGGCTCCCCAAATCCCCAGCCCTGTTCGCATACTTAAATGCCTGCTCAGTATCTGGTATGCAAAGGGATCTAGGCCTGTAGTAATAGGAAGCAAGCTGCAGCATAGATTTCACATGGCCTAGTCCCGCTGCACGCCTTAGCAGCTCAAACCATCTATTTTTATCTTTTTTATGACCTGTTAAGTGAGCCCAGCCCACCCAGTACATAGCAGCGGGAATTTGATGGTCCATTGCTTTTTCAAAGCATTTTAATCCGCTTTTCAGACGTTTACCGCGCTCAGAGCCTGTGAGACGATTAAAGTAAAGGTCGCCTAAGCTATAGAGAGCCTTATCAAAGCCTTTACCTGCAGCTAATTTTAAATATTTTTCAGCTCTTTCATCCAAAGGCGGAGTTGATTTCACACCAACTCTTATCGGAGATTCTAACATAAGAATGCAAAGCTGTGCAAAGAAAAGTTGAGCATACAAATAATCTTTGTCTGCAAGACTCTGCAACTCAGAGAGAATACTACTCGCATTATTTACAGGCTTCCCACTTTTTAGCACGCTATAGAAGGTGTAAAATAACTGATAGGCGGCCCCTTCTGGGAAGACTGCATTATTATGGATATCAAAAGCTTGCTTCTCGTTACATTTTAAAGCTTTTATTAGTCTTGCATGCTTGGCATATAGATTGCCACTTTTTATAGCATTGTCTAAGTCTCTCTCTACATTATCGATCAAATATTGATATTGCCCTACAATTCCAGGCATTAAATTTGAAAGAGCTTTTAGAAAAAACCGCCCACACAAGTCTCCTCCAATAGAAGCCCTTAGAAAGTATTCAGCAGCCTTGTTCCGATCTACATTAACCCCTATACCGTCTTGGTAAGCTCTTCCAAGAGCCGCTTGAGCAAAAGGACAGTTTTCTTGAGCAGCTTCATGGAGCAATTTGACTCCTAGATCAATGTCGGGTGCTACGCCTAAACCATAAAAAAGATAGTACCCCTGTTTTGCTTTTGCAGCTGTATGACCTAGGTTTGCTGCTTTTTTATACTGTTCATAAGCGTTGCTCCACTTTTTATAAGCTTGAGCCCATGTGTTTGATTGCAACTGATTCGAAACGTTTAAATTTTTTAAAAGCTTTTCATTCTCAAGAGCCTCTGCGTAAAGGGAGTGCGCATTTTGAATGTCTGTATCATATTTTGTGTCCGCTATTGCATAAATATCTTGACCGGCTATTAATAAGCTTGCTAAAATAGACTCAAATTTATTTAAATATGCAGTAATATTTGCTGATTTAAGATTGTCAGCTAAAACTGCATTATGACTTGCAACAACACAATTAGCAGCCGTCTGTAAATCATAAGCTATATAGCCTTCTTGCTCTAGACGCTGCTTATTTAAGACTTCAGTACTCTGAATGTAAATTTTAGGTATAGCAAGTTTTTCTTCGTCTTTCACACACTTACAAAGCTCATTCAAATATTTTAGCGCTGCTTCTTCTGTCATCAAAACCACATAAGGAAACCGTCTATGCCACCCAAAGTAACTTTTGGTATCGGATTCGACATGACTTTTAAGAAAAGTCTTTGTAGCGCTTGGATCCTTACATGTGTATGTATTATAAATAGCGATTTGACATTTATCATCTGTTACATTTTTGCTACATTTTACATATATGCAGTGACCTTTATATCCAGCTTGCAAAACGAAAAAACTGTCATTTTGTTTCGAACTAAAAACTTTGTTTATTAATTTTTTATTTAAGCAACCAGCCAATTTTTTATTTTTTATCATTTTCAAAAAATAGACATGAAAAAATGTAATTAAATCACTATTAATTTGATTGATAATTAAATTTTTTAATACCCTTTTTTTTCCATGAATCGAGGTATATTCTTGCGAACTAACCTCTAAATATTTTAAAACGAAAGATTGAATCCTTAAATATAAAAATACTTCAGGATCCCAGCGTTCTACCTTATGTTCTTCTCTAAAGATGCTGATTTTAGATATTGACTCGCTTGATAGATCCACCTGACTAATCTTTTCAATTACTTCACTTTCCTGTCTTAGTTCATAAACAGATACAAGCCTTCCTTTCATATGCTTCAGGTGTCCCAAATACTTCCGATACTGTATTCCGCTAAATTCATTAGCCTCAATGCCCGTCAGTTTCCCTATAAGAGTTTGAAATTCTTTATCTCTTGAAATTTTATGGATATGAAAGTAGCCTTGATTTGGAACATTGATCTTGTTTGTTTTTATAAAATCACCTATTTTTTCACAAATATCCTGAGAGCTTGGTATTGAAAAATTATTAATTGCTTGTTGAAACTGTTGCTCATTTCCCGATCCCGATTTAACAGCTTTTAAAACCGGGCCCAGGTAGTCTGCCATACGCACACCTTGCTGTTGGTTTGATGAACTGTTTGAAGATGATGAACTCATATAAATACCTTAACTGTTTGACTGCCTAGAAAAAAGTTTAAATATATCTATAGATTTAGCGCAAGAAATATTTTTATTTTTTAAGCGATCGAGTAAGAATTGGGCCTCTCCGATTCTTTTACTCGATCGCTTAGACGAAAATCCCTTCACTTGACATTAGGTAGCACTCCGGGGTAAGATTGGAGGACTTAACCAGAATAAGGAAAACCAAAGATGGCTAACTCCGTCATTACAAAAAGTTTGAAAGAGCTCCTTCTTGACTACCTCAAGAAGCACCGAAAGGCTGATCTATTAACGACTTACTTCTTTTTCCTTGAGAAGAAGTATCATATCGAACCGGTCCTTTTCATCCGCGAAAAAACGATCTACCAAAGTAAAGCAGAACTTTTAAAGACCCTTGAAGAGGCAGGAAAGCTCTGGCGAGAAACCGAGATCAAGATCCAAGTCGGCACCCAATCGGTCAACGAAGCGACAAAAAAAATCTATATTTGTCCCTTCACCGGCAAAGTCTTTGGTGACAATACCCACCCCAATCCTCAAGATGCGATCTATGATTGGGTCTCCAAATGTCCTGAAAATACCGAGCGGGTTGATGGGATGAAGGTCAAGCGCTTTTTCGTTTCTGAAGATCCTGAGGTGATTAAAAATTATATTCAAAAGCGGCGAGAACCCATCACTAAAATCGTCTTCTCTTCGGGAGTCACTGGAAAACTCTTTGGCAGCAAGAAAGCGGTCATCGACGACTTTAAAAAGAATCAGCTAAAAGAGATGGAACTTGTCGATGTCCCCTCTCAAAACCGGTTCAAGATCGAAGATCACTTCATGGAGTTTATCCAAGAACATCTCGACGACACCAAAATTTCTGCTTTCGTCGATGCGATGGCAAAAGAAGATGCGTTTAAGACCCATGTTGAGCGTTGGGTTGAAGAGAATCAGTAACTCTGCTGAAGAGACCGAAAAGATTGGCCGCGAGATCGGACAAGAGCTTTCTGCGGATGCGACTCTTTGTTTGAGCGGCGACTTGGGCGCGGGCAAAACCACCCTTATTAAAGGGATCGTCAGCGAAGTTGTTGGGATCTCTCCTCACGAAGTGACCAGCCCCACCTTTACTTACTTAAACATCTATGAAGGAAAAGAGACCGTTTATCACTTCGATTGCTACCGCCTTCAAGATGAAAAGGCTTTCCTAGAGCGGGGTTTAGGCGACTACTTTGAGGGGCTTTGCTTACTCGAGTGGCCTGAAAAGGTTAAAGGGATTTTGCCAAAGGAGCGGATCTCCATTCATATTAGCTACCTCGGAGAGGGAAAGAGAGAAATTATCTGTGAAAAAAATCCCCTTTAAAAAAGCAGAGTTTTTAACCTCTGCCCTGAAGTCTGATGAACTCCCTGATGGCGGCCTTCCTGAAATTGCCATTGTGGGACGGTCCAATGTGGGAAAGTCGTCATTGATCAACCATTTACTTCGCTCAAAAATGGTCGCTAAAGTTTCGTCCACTCCTGGAAAAACGCAGCGGATTAACTACTTTGTGATCGACGACGCTCTTCTTTTAGTCGACCTTCCTGGATATGGCTATGCAAAAACCTCCAAGTCGCTTCAAGAGGAGTGGGGGCTCTGGATTGAAAAGTATTTGAAAGAGCGTTCCCTTAAGCTGATCCTTTTTTTGGTCGACTCACGGCGGGAACTGACCCTTGAGGATCGACAATTTTTAGAGTGGGCCGACTACCACCAAACACCCCTTCTTCTGATTGCAACCAAAGGGGATAAGCTCAACCAAAAAGAAAAAGGGCAAGCCTTAAAAAGACTTGAAGGTGAGAAATCCTTGAGCCGATTCCCTCCCCTATTGTACTCTATAAAAGAAGGGAAGTGCAGAGAAATGCTCATCCACGAGATCAATAGAGCATTATAAGTTAAGGATAGGTTCAATGGGACTAATTCATAAAGACACCTTTGTCTGCTTCGACTGTGAAGCCACAGGGCTGGACCCTGAAAAAGATCGGATCGTGGAGATTGCTGCCGCCCGCTTTACTTTTGATGGGGTCGTTGAGACGATTGAGGATCTTATCAACCCTAGCATTTCCATTCCCCAGACGACAATTGAAATCCACCACATTACCGACGACATGGTAAAAGACAAACCGCCGATCAAAGAGGTCATTGGGAAATACCTCGATTTTATTGGAGACCATATTGTTGTCGGACATGCAATTCCCTTTGACCTTGCCCTCCTCGATGCCGAAGCGAAACGGTCGGGCCATGGCTCAAAACTTTTAAAGGCCCGCTTTTTAGATACCCTGCGAATGGCTCGCCTGTATGGAGAAAGCCCAACCAACTCTCTTCAAAGCTTGCGCAAGCATTTTAATATCGCAGCAGAAGGGGCTCACCGTGCAATGGGCGATGTCACCGTCAACATCGAAGTTTTCAAACACCTAAGTCGGAAATTTAAAACAACCGAAGAGCTGATAAAACGGCTCGAAAAACCGGTACAACTCAAAGCAATGCCCTTGGGAAAACATAAAGGACGCCCCTTTGGAGAAATCCCCATTGAATATTTACGTTGGGCAGCCCACCAAGACTTTGATCAAGATCTCTTGTTTTCTTTGCGCTCCGAACTAAAAAAACGGAAACAGGGAAATCTTTTTTCACAAGCCTCTAACCCCTTTTCAAATTTATGACCCTATCTATCAAAGATCTCGACTTGAAGGGGAAAAAAGTGCTCATGCGGGTCGACTTCAATGTCCCGATCGACCCTCACGGAAATATTACCGATGATACGCGGATCCGCCTAGCCATTCCTTCGATTCAGTATGCCTTAGATCAAGAAGCCACGGTGATTTTGATGAGCCACTTTGGCCGCCCCGATGGGAAGATCAACCCAGAGCTGTCATTAAAACCGTGTGCTGATAGACTCAGCGAACTGTTAGAAAGAGGGGTAGAACTTGCTCCCGACTGCGTCGGAGAGGAGGTGAAGCACATCGCCTCTCAGCTCGGTGCAGGCGAAGTTCTCTTACTCGAAAACTTACGCTTCCATAAGGGAGAACAATATCCTGAAAAGGAGCCAGCGTTTGCAAAAGAGCTCTCGGAGCTTGGCGATGTTTATGTGAATGATGCCTTTGGCTCTGCCCACCGAAAACATAGCTCCACCTTTGCGATCACACAGTTTTTCCCCGAAAAAAGTGCAATGGGTCTTCTTGTAGAAAGTGAACTTTCCTTCCTTTCCCGTATTGTCTTAGAGCCCAAACGCCCTTTCTATGCGATTATCGGAGGAGCAAAAATCGGAACCAAATTGGGAGTCTTAAAAGCCCTTCTTAAAAAGATCGACGCCCTCTTTATTGGAGGTGGAATGGCCTTTACCTTCTTAAAGGGAGAGGGAATTTCGATTGGAGATTCGATTTGTGATGATGAAAAACTTGAAGAGGGAAAACAGCTCCTTGAAATGTGCAGAAAAAAAGGAATAGAGGTCTACCTTCCCGAAGACTTTGTCATAACTAATGGAAAATCGGTTCAAATCAATCGCACCATTCCTCAAGGATGGAAGGGGATGGATATCGGCCCTAAAACGGTCGAAAATTGGAGCGCTAAGCTTGAAAAAGGTGTAACAATTTTTTGGAATGGACCGATGGGGGTTTTTGAGGAAAAACCTTTTTCCCATGGGACCCATCGGCTGGCTCAAAATTTATCTATGACAAAAGGAACCGTCATTGTGGGCGGAGGAGACTCTATTGCAGCGATTAACCTCCTCGGGCTAGAAAAAGGGTTTGCCCACCTCTCCACAGGGGGAGGGGCGACCCTCG
This sequence comes from Candidatus Neptunochlamydia vexilliferae, assembly GCF_015356785.1. Lineage (NCBI taxonomy): Bacteria > Pseudomonadati > Chlamydiota > Chlamydiia > Parachlamydiales > Simkaniaceae > Candidatus Neptunichlamydia > Candidatus Neptunichlamydia vexilliferae. Next base: position 48,296 of record NZ_JAAEJV010000003.1, read on the forward strand.
AATTCATCGAATATGGTCACTTGGTAGGAATTGATGCCTTGAGCTAGAAATAGCATTGTCAAATATGTGCATATCGGTATAATAGTGGGCCTAGGAGCTGGGCAAAAATAACTCATGCATTTCTGGTGCCATAGCGCTTTAGCTGCGCGGCGCAAATCCGCAGGAAGCTTATTAGCTTTCAAGGAGTTGCAACAAAGCAGATGAAGATGTTATGGTTGCAGAAATGTATAAGTTATTTTTGCCCAGCTCCCTAATACCCTGCGGGGTTAAAGAGACCTTTTTACATAGGAAAATGATGTTAAAAAAACTCTTGAGGTGGTGTCCGTGAGAACAGGCACTCCCTTCACCAATAAGGAGCGTTATGACGACCGAATTTAGTCGCTGGCGCGCTTTCTTGTGGCCGATTCATCGTCGGGAAGTCAAAAAATTTGTCCCCCTTCTTATTCTCTACGCCCTAATTTGTTTCAACTATAGTCTCTTAAAGGCTGCTAAAGATGCCCTTGTTATCACCGCCAATGAAGCAGGAGCCGCAGTTGTTCCCTTCATCAAAATCTGGGTGATTTTGCCGATGGCTCTTGTAGTCACCTATCTCTTTACCCGCCTTTTTAACCGCTTTTCTCAAGAAAAAGTTTTCTATATAATGATCGGGAGCTTCCTCTCCTTCTTCATTTTCTTTGCAGTGGTTCTCTATCCTTTGCACGATGTAATCCACCCTCATGCCTTTTGTGACGGGCTCCAATCGATCTGCCCCCAAGGGTTTGGAGGACTCATTGCGATGGTCCGCAACTGGTCTTTCACCCTCTTTTATGTCGTGTCAGAACTTTGGGGAACAGCAATTATGTCAGTCCTTTTCTGGGCCTTTGCTAATGAAATCATGACGGTCAAAGATGCCAAGCGCTTCTACGGAATTTTAGGGGTAGGAGCCAATATCTCAGCCATTTTTGCCGGGCAAATTGCAATCCTCGTCTCGGGACAGCTATTCGACCTCTCCTTTATTTTTGGCTCCGATGCCTGGGGACAAAGTTTGGGACTTGTCACCACCATTGTTGTCTTTACCGGCCTTATTGCAATGGCCCTTTTCCGCTGGTACCACACTTCAGTTCTCCAGAAAGATCCTACAATGAAAGAGGAGCAGGTAAAACACCATGCCGCCCGCAAAAAAGTGAAAATGGGGATGCGGAAAAATTTCGCGTACCTTACTAAATCAAAATACCTTCTTTGCATTGCAGTCCTTGTCATTGGCTTTAACCTCGCGATCAACATGGTTGAAATTATCTGGAAAGATCAGATTCGCGTTGCCTACCCTAACCCCAATGACTTTAACGCTTACATGGGAAAGGTCTTAAAAGCGATCGGTTTTCTCTCTACTTTCATCGCCATTTTTATCAGTGGCAACATGATCCGCCGAATGGGGTGGACTTTTAGCGCACTCATCACTCCCATTGCCCTTCTCGTTACCGGAGTCTTCTTCTTTGGATTCCTCCTTTTAAGTGATCACCCCAGCCTGATTTCATGGAGCGCTGCGATGGGCTTTACCCCTCTTGCCTTGGGCGTTCTTTTTGGAACGGTCCAAAATGTCTTCTCTCGAGGGTGTAAATACACCCTTTTCGACGCCACAAAAGAAATCGCTTTCATCCCTCTGAGCTCGGAGTCGAAACTTAAAGGGAAAGCTGCAATCGATGGGGTGGGCTCCAGACTCGGAAAAACGGGAGGATCGATCATCCATGGAGGGCTTCTCATGGTCTTTGGAAGTGTCTCTTTAAGCACCCCTTTTGTGGGTGTTTTCCTCCTTCTTGTCGTCTTTGGGTGGATCGTCGCCACCAAATCGCTTGGAAGGCAGTTCAACCGCCTCACCGCTCAAGATGAGAAGCTTGACATTGAAGAAGCAGCCGCTGCCTCAGCGAAAGAACCGACCACACAACGAACCTCTGCCACCTAATTTCTTGAATGGTATTAATACTGCTTATATGCGATAATTAACTCATGCAACAAATGATTAATTTTATTGTTGAAAACAGCGCCTACGCGCCGTGGATTTCATTTTTTCTCATCTTGCTAGCGGGGTTCAATATCCCGATTAGTATTGATGTGATCATGGTTGTCACCGCATTCCTTGCTGCAACAACGATTCCAGAACATACGATCCCCCTCTTTATCAGTGTCCTTGTTGGCACCTACTTTTCTGCATGGATTTGCTACTGGATGGGCCGAAAGGTGGGGCGGAAGCTTTTAAAGTTCCCTTACTTTGCCAAACTTCTTCCCGAGCACCGGCTAGAAAAAATGGGGACATTTTACGAAAAATATGGCCTTCTTACCCTCATGATTGGACGATTTATCCCCTTTGGGATTCGCAATTGCATCTTTATGACAACAGGGATAAGTCAAGCAAACTTTAAGAATTTCATTAGACGGGACGCCTTAGCCTGCACGATCTGGGCAAGCGTCTGCTTTTTTGGCTTTTACTTGCTGGGGCAAAACTATGAACTGCTCCTTGCAAAGGTAAAAATGGTAAATCTTTTTATATTTTTAGCTTTCGGTGTGACGGTAATTGCCTTTGTCTGGTATAAGAAACAGAAACGACAATCCCATAAGAGACTTTAAGTAGCGATGTTAAATCCTCCAAATACGATTTCCTTCTTGAGGGCACCACTGGCCCTCCTCTTTATTGTCGAGAGCACCTCGCTGCGTGTCCTTGCCCTCATTTTAGCAATGATCTCCGACTGCGTCGATGGGTACCTGGCCCGTCGCTACCACTTTACCTCCCGCTTTGGCGCTGTTCTTGACCCTGTCATGGACAAATTTTTTGTTTATGTCATCCTAGCCGTTCTCCTTTTTGAGAGCCAAATCCTTCCATGGCAAGCAGCAATGATGCTCTCGCGTGACTTCTTCCTCTTCCTTTTCCTCTCCTACCTGGGGGTGACAGGAACCTGGAGAAGCCTCGAGGTCAAGGCAATTCGCTGGGGAAAAGTGACAACGGCAGCCCAGTTTATCGTCCTCATTGGGATCGTTTTAAAAATTTCTTTCCCTCCTCAGCTCTACTACCTCTTCATCCTCTTCGGATGTCTTGCATTCGTTGAGCTCCTCCAGTTTAAAAAGCGTGCTGCTTCTAATTAATCTCTCTTTGTGGTACCCTTTTTTCCCAGACGTAAGACACCTATTTTACACGGAGGCCAGCAAGGCATGAGAGAGAAAAAATCCCCCTTGAACCATGAAAAAGTTGAGCAATCCCTGTCTTTAAAGAAGCAATCGAAACTTATCACCCTAAATGTGGCCCCGTGCTACCCTTTTCAGGATATTATATGTCACAAAGAGCATCAAAATTTATTTGAAAAACTACTTCATGAAAAACAAGCCAAATGAATGTAAAAAATATCGAAACTGTTAATCCAGCGAGTTATGCTCAGTTTTTGGGACACCTTAAAAAAAATATTCAGGATGCTCAACTTCGAGCAGCTCTGTCTATCACAGAGGAGCTTACAGATCTATACTGGAAGATTGGGCAGATGTTATCCGAGAAAATATCTTTGGAATTTTGGGGATCAAAAACAATTGAAAAGATCGCACGAGATTTAAAAAAATCTTTTCCAGATGCCTCCGGTTTTTCTCATCGAAACCTGAAATTTATGCGTCAATTTGCAGAAAGCTATCCAGAGGGAATTAGGGAAACAGCTGTTTCCCTAATTCCCTGGGGTCATAATATTATGATCATGCAAAAGATTGAAAACCAAAATGATAAAAAATGGTATGCAGAGCAATCCCTAAAAAATGGGTGGAGTCGGAGCATGTTATCCAAATGGATTGACTCTAACTTACATAAACGACAGGGAAAAGCTATTACGAATTTCAAAAAAACCCTACCCAAAAGCCAATCAGATCTAGCTATTCAGGTTATGAAAGACCCTTATAATTTTGACTTTGTTGCTTTATCGAAAGACTATAGAGAAAAAGAATTGGAGCAGGGGTTAATTGACCATATTCAAAAACTTTTAGTTGAGCTTGGTCAGGGGTTTGCTTTCGTTGGGCGTCAAGTTAAATTGAATATAGAGGAATCTGAACATATTTTAGATTTACTATTCTACCACCTTAAGTTACGTCGTTATATTGTCATAGAAATCAAAGCAAGAGAATTTAACCCAAGAGACGTTAGTCAAACCAATTTTTATCTATCAGCTGTTGACGATCAGCTTAGACATCCTGAAGATAGGCCTTCGATTGGAATGATTTTTTGCCAAACGAAAAAAAATATTACCGTTGAATATGCTTTGAGAGATTTTAATAAACCAATCGGGGTAGCTCACTATGAAGTGGGTCTTATCGAAGAAATTGAAACAGAACTTAAAAGAAATTTACCAACTATTGAAGAGCTTGAAGCCGAGCTTGAAGATAAAAAATGTAGCGTCCAATCATGAATAAAGATTCCTCTTTTAATATAGGGATGCTCCTTGCTCTTGTTTTAGGGATCGCTGGTGGCTTCCTTGACTTTCCTCCGGTGACCGCGTTTGCAACGTTGATTAGCAAGCTTTTTGTTAATATGCTTAAATTGATCAGCTTGCCGATGATATTTTTAGCGATCGTCTCTACCTTAACGCGGATGACCACCCTTGCCGAAGCACGCTACCTCCTCCGAAGGATCTTAAAATATACCGTTTTAACAACACTGATCGCCGCCACTGTGGGACTGGCGATCTTTTTAGCTGTAAAACCGGTCGGGAGTGGTGGTGAAGCTCCCCTTCCCATGGAAGGAAATTATCTCTCCTTTTTAACCAAGATCATCCCGGAAAATCCGATTGCTCCTTTTTTAGAAAATAATGTCCTTGGAATGGCCTTTATTGGAGCGGTCCTAGGCATTGCGATTCTAAAACTTCCCAAAGAGAAAAACGCCCTACTCAGCAATTTTTTTGGAGCTCTTTTTGAAGCCCTTCTTAAAATCACATCAGCGCTTATTTCCCTCATGCCCCTCGGAATTTTCGCCTTCACTATCCAGTTCGTTGAAAGTATCCGTGAACATAGCGAAAAACTAGAGCAACTTTTACTTTATGGCCTTTGCGTTGTGGGTGCCAACTTGATTCAGGGGCTTATCGTCCTCCCCCTTCTCTTGAAACTTAAAGGACATCCCCCTCTTAAAACGGCGCGGGCCATGCTCCCCGCCTTAAGCATGGCCTTCTTTTCAAAGTCTTCGAACGCTACCCTCCCTCTCACACTCGAATGCGCTAAAAATCGACTCGGGGTTTCTGATAAAACAGCCCGCTTTAGCCTTCCCCTCTGCTCCATCATCAATATGAATGGGTGCGCTGCCTTTATTTTGATCACCCTCTTTTTCGTCTGTTCGAGTCAAGGGATCTCCTTGACTATCTGGCAAATGGTCCCTTGGATTTTCCTTTCTAGCTTTGCAGCGATTGGGAACGCAGGGGTGCCGATGGGGTGCTTTTTCCTGACTTCTGCTTTTCTTGTTGGCATGAGAGTTCCGCTGGAGATGATGGGAATGATTTTCCCCCTTTATGCTCTTTTCGACATGGTTGAAACAGCCCTGAACGTTTGGTCAGACAGTTGCATCACCGCTGTTGTCGATCAGGAGGTTCGCGTGACAACAAAACAAGTTGTGGGGTAGAACGTAATGTATGCAATCTGTTAGCATCTGTAGATAAGTTCAAATTACATTTAAGGGCAGTTTTATGGAAGTACGACGTGAATCGATTTTTGTCTCAGCGGTCAGAGCGCTTTGCAATACGTTTGCAGGAATGATCGGTGTTATTATTGGTCTGGTGATCCTTGGGATTGTCATTGGGAGCCTTGCAAAACCCAGCCTTGTATCCGACAAAACGCAAATGGTGATTGCTGCCGATGCCAATGGAAACAGGGAGCTCCTTCCCCACTCTGCCCCCGTTATTCTCAAGATCAACATCCATGGAGTTATTGGAAGTCGCGACCTCAATTCAAAGACAATCATGTCCCAACTCCTCGATTCTCAAGAAGGAGCGCTAAAGGGAAGGGTAAAAGCTGTCCTCCTGCACATTAACTCTCCCGGAGGAACAGCTATTGATGCCCACAACATCTATACAAAACTTGTTGAGTACAAAACAAAGCACCAAGTACCGGTCTATGCCTATGTCGATGGACTATGCGCCTCGGGAGGAATGATGATTGCTTGTAGCGCCGATAAAATTCTTTCCGGCCCTTTAGGGGTCGTTGGATCGGTCGGAGTTCTCATGGGGCCTAACTTTAATTTTGCTACCCTTATGGAAAAATATGGGGTAAAACAGCGGACCATTACGAAAGGGATCGACAAAGATATGCTTAGTCCCTACAGAGAGTGGAAGCCAGGCGAGGATCAGTCTCTCGTTAACATCGTTGCCTACGACTACAATGTCTTTGTAAACCTCGTTGCAAATGCCCGTCCCCGCCTCGATAAAAACAAATTGATCAACGAATATGGCGCCCAGGTCTACGATCCGGTCAAAGCCCAGGAGTATGGCTATATCGACGATGCCAATAGCTCCTATAATAGCGCCCTTTCAGCCCTCGTCAAAGAGGGAGAGATCTCCGGTGAGTATCAGGTTGTTGAACTTAAAGTGATTCATCCTGTATTATCAGGTCTCATTGAAGGAAAATCCCCGATCTTTTCTGGGAAGGTCAAACACGAGATACAATTGCCTGCTGATATACCCTCTGAGCTTCTCAATCGCCCCCTCTACCTCTACTCCCCCGCCCTTCAATAAAATGCTTATCATCAATAATGCTATGCCATGAAAAATCTATATATTCTCGATGCGGTCTCCTTTCTTTTCCGCTCCTACTATGCCATCCGTGGAATGACCAACCAGGAGGGGCAATCGACAGGTGCCCTCTACGGTTTCATCCGCTCCGTTCAGAAAATCATTAAAGACTTTTCTCCCGAAAGTATCGTCGCTGTCTTCGATGGCCCCAATAATAAAGCCTCCCGCTTAGAAATTTACAAAGAGTATAAGAGTAATCGGGAAGGAATGCCCGAAGATCTCGTTTATCAGCTCGGTTGGGCCCATAAATTTTGTGAGATGGAAGGGATCCCCTACCTTTCTGAAGAAGGGGTCGAGGCAGATGATCTCATCGGCGCCATTGCAAAATGGGCCGAGAAAAAAGGGATCGAGGTCTTTATTTGCTCGAGCGACAAAGACCTCTGTCAACTCGTTTCCGATCGGGTTTTTATGCTCAACACCCACAAGGACAACCTCCTTGTCGACCGGAAAAAAGTGGAAGAGCTCCACGGTGTAAAGCCAGAACAGATCGTCGATTATCTCGCCATTATGGGGGATAAGTCCGATAACATTCCGGGCATCCCAGGGTTTGGGCCCAAAACAGCTGCATCTTTACTGCAAGAGTACGGGACCCTAGAAAATATGCTCAGCAACCTCGATACGATGCAAAACCAAAAACGGGCAGAAAAGATCCGTGCCCACAAAGAGGATGCCCGCATGAGCCAAAAGCTCGCAGAGCTCATCGTCGATGTCCCTTATCCAATGGAGGAAAAATTTTACCATATCAAGAATCCCGATATTGATGACTTAAGAGCCTTCTACCAAGAGAAAAACTTCAATACCCTTTTAAAGGAACTCGGCGAAGTGCCTGTTAAAGAGACCGTTTCTTATACGATTGTTGATACCGAAGAGGCGTTAGATACCCTCATAGCGCAGCTTGAAAAAGAAACCGCCATCTGTGTCGATACCGAAACAAGTACCCTTGCTCCGATGGAAGCGGAGATGGTGGGAGTCGGCTTTGCCGTCCGACCACAGGAAGGATGGTATGTTCCCACCAATGGAAACTTAGGACTTCAAAAGGTAATCGAAAAAGTCAAACCCCTTTTGGAAAATCCCGCTATTGGATTTTATGGTCATAATATCAAGTATGACATCCACATCTTTAAAAACCATGGAATCGAGCTTAAAAATATCGCCTTCGATACGATGATCGCCTCCTACTTGCTTGCTCCCCAAAATAACCGCCACAACCTAGATACCCTCGCCCTTGAAAAATTTGGAAAGGTCAAAACCCCCATCAAAGAGCTGATCGGCTCGGGAAAAAATGAAAAATCGATGCGGGAGGTTCCCATTGAAGAGGTGGGCCCTTACTGCTGCGAAGATGTCGATTACACCTGCCGCCTTAAAGAGCTTTTTGAAAAAGAGGTTGAACGGGAGGGATTATCAGACGTTCTCTATCAGATCGAGCTCCCCCTCATCCCCGTCCTTGTGAGGATGGAGCGGTATGGGATGTATCTCGATAAAGAGAAGCTCTATTCCATGTCCGACCTTCTCCGCGAAGAACTCTCCTTCCTCGAAGAGGAAATCCACCAACTTGCCGGAGAACCTTTTAATATTAAGTCGCCCAAACAACTTGGTGAAATCCTCTTTGACAAACTGCAGATCCCGATGGGGGGAAAGAAAAAAAGTACCCGCGCCGATATTTTAGAAAGTTTGAAAAAAGACTACCCTATTGCGGGGAAAGTGTTAGAGTTCCGCGCCCTTGAAAAACTCCGTTCGACCTATACCGAAGCGCTCCCTCTTCAAGTCCATGAAGATACGGGGCGGATTCATTGCACCTTTATGCAGACGGTGACCGCAACAGGACGTCTCTCCTGCCAAGATCCCAACCTCCAAAATATCCCGATCCGCTCCGAAGAGGGGCGGAAAATCCGAGAAGCTTTCCTCCCTGAAAGGGAAGGATGGAGTTACCTCTCTGCCGACTACTCTCAAATCGAGCTCCGCCTCCTCGCCCACCTCAGTCAAGACCCAAGGCTCGTTGCCGCTTTTAACAACCAAGAAGATATCCATGCCTCAACAGCAGCAGCCGTCTTTGATGTTCCCCTCGATGCCGTTACCAAAGAGATGCGCTCTGGCGCAAAAGCGGTCAACTTTGGGATCATCTATGGCCAGCAAGCCTACGGCCTTTCCCAAGAGCTCGGCATCGATGTCAAAGAGGCCGCTGAGTTTATTAAGAAATATTTTGAACAATACCCCGGCGTCTATGCCTTTATCGAAGGGTGTAAAGAAAAAGTTCGAGAAACGGGGGTCGCCACCACCATGTTTGGACGGAAACGGCCCATCCCAGAAATCGAAAGTAGCAATGGGATGATCCGAGCCGCTGCTGAGCGGCTAGCGGTCAATACTCCCCTTCAAGGAAGCCAGGCAGACATCATCAAAAAGGCGATGATCGAGGTCGATCAAACCCTTAAGGATGAGAAGCTTGCCCATATGTTCCTCCAGATTCATGATGAGCTTATTTTTGAGCTTCCCGACGAGAATATCCCCCTTGTCCGCGAGAAGGTCCAAACCATCATGGAAAAGATCACCACCCTCTCTATCCCCCTTACCGTGAACATTGATGTTGGAAAAAATTGGGGGGAGTGTTAAAATTGAAGAAAATCGTAATAACGGGTGGCATTGCCTCGGGAAAAACCACCGTTTGCCACATTCTTAAAAAGCATGGAGCTTACTACCTCAGTTCCGATGAAATTATCCATCGCCTCCTAAGAGAGGATCCCCCAACCATTCAAGCAGTCACCACCCTCTTAGGCCCCGACGCTCTGAAAGATGGAAAAATCGATCGCAAAGAGGTTGCAGAGATCGTCTTTAACGATCCAAAAAAGTTAGAAGCCTTAGAAAAAATCTTGCATCCCAAACTGCTTGCAAAGATCAAAGAAGCTTATCAGCAAGCAGGGGAATGTGAGCTCTTTATTGTCGAGCTCCCCTTAGTGCAAGAGATTGGCAAGGAAAAAGATTTTGATCTCACCATTGCAGTGGTTTTCGATGAAGCAGAAGCGATGAAGCGCTTTGTCAAGGAAGGATTCACCGAAGAGTCCTACAAAAAGCGGATGGCACGGCAATGGAAGATTTCAGAAAAAGCAAACAAGGCTGATTATGTCATTCATAACGATGGCACAATCGAAGAATTAGGAATAAAAGTCCTCGAACTCATAAAGGAGATAAGTTCTCGATGAACGAAGAAAAACAGCAAAACGCCGCTACAAAAAAAGAAAAGCCCCGTAACCCCCATCCCCACAAAAAACCCTCTAAAAACCCCAATATTACCAAGATTGCTGACCTTCAGCAGATGAATATCGACCAGCTCGCTGTCTATGCCAAAAACATTGGTCTCGAAAACATTGGGGGACTCACCCGATCGCAGATGGTTTTCGAAGTGGTCAAGCTCAAGTCAGCAATGCCTGACGAGGTTCTCGTTGGAGAAGGAGTTCTTGAAGTTCTTCCCGATGGGTTTGGATTCTTACGCTCTCCCAACTATAACTACCTCTCCTCTGCCGAAGATATCTATGTTTCTCCCGCCCAAATCCGCCGTTTTGATCTCAAGAAAGGAGACACCATCTACGGAACCATCCGCTCACCAAAGGACAAAGAGAAGTATTTTGCCCTTCAAAAAGTGGATAGGATCAACGGGAAAACCCCCGAAAAATCCAAAGAGCGGATCCTCTTTAACAACCTCACACCCCTCTTTCCCAAAGAGCGCCTTGTGATGGAAACGACCAAAGATAAGCTCGACATGCGGATCCTCGACCTCAGCGCCCCCATTGGAAAAGGGCAGCGGGGACTGATTGTCGCCCCTCCCAAGTCGGGAAAAACGATCCTCATGCAAAACATTGCCCACTCGATCGCTGAAAACCACCCCGAAGTGACCCTCATCGTCCTTCTCATCGACGAGCGTCCCGAAGAGGTGACCGACATGCAACGGCTCGTCAAAGGAGAGGTCGTCTCTTCCACCTTTGATGAACCTCCTGAAAGGCACACCCAAGTCGCCGAGATGGTCATCGAAAAGGCCCGTTCTCTTGTTGAGAATGGCCAAGACGTTGTCATCCTTCTTGACTCGATCACCCGCCTAGCCCGCGCCTATAACACCGTTCAGCCTCACTCAGGGAAGATCCTCACCGGAGGTGTCGATGCCCAAGCCCTTCATAAGCCAAAACGCTTTTTCGGAGCAGCCCGAAACGTAGAGCAGGGGGGATCCCTGACCATTATCGCAACCGCACTTGTTGAAACCGGTTCACGGATGGACGAGGTGATCTTTGAAGAATTCAAAGGAACAGGGAACATGGAGCTGGTTCTCGATCGCCGTCTTGCCGATCGAAGAGTCTGGCCTGCTATCGACATTGTTCGAAGTGGAACCCGAAAAGAAGACCTTCTCTTCCATCCCGAAGAGCTTGATAAGATCTATCTCTTAAGACAGGGAATCGCAGACCTGACTCCCCTTGATGCGATCAACCTTCTAAGGAATCGCCTCAGGAAAACAGGTTCCAACGCCGAATTTTTGCTCTCGATGAAAGAGTGACTACTCCCTCGCCTAAAGGCGAGGGCTTCTAGGGATTGTTCCCAGGCCATCTAGTCCGAGGGCCAAAATATTTTGTGCTGCGTTGAGGTCCCGCGAGGCTTTGTATCCACATTTTCGGCAGTTGTGTTTTCTTTCTTTGAGCTCTTTGGCTTCTATGTGTCCACACTGGCTGCACATCTGGGTTGTATAGGCGGGGTTTACCAATTTTAACTGTCTACCAGCCTCTTCCGCTTTGTAGGTTAAAATTTGGCAAAACTGACTCCAACTTGCATCTGCAATATTTTTTGCAAAGTAGGACCCTTCCATCATTTTCTTGACTTCTAGGTCTTCTAGGTAAATATATTGATAGTTTTCTACGATCTTTTTTGCTTCTTTGTGGCAAAAGTTTTTTCTCTGGTTGCGGATCTTATCGTGGATCTTTGCAACTGCTTTCCCTGTTTTTCTTCTTTGTTTTGTCCCTTTTTCTAGCTTGGAAAGTTTTTTTTGGGCTTTTGCTAGCTGTTTTTCTCCCTTCTTGAAAAATCTTGGGTTGGCAACTGTATCTCCATCGGATAGGACTGCAAACTGCTCTAGCCCCACATCGATTCCTACTTTGCTCTCTTTTTGGGGAAGGGGCTTTGCGGGGACTTCGCAGGAAAATGAGACTTCCCATTCTCCTGAGGCATTTTTGCGAAGGGTACATGTTTTAATAGTCCCTTGGATGGGGCGGTGGAGCTTGATACGGATTTTTCCGATCTTGGAGAGCTTTAGCTCATTTTCTACAACGGAAAAGCCACTTTGGGGGTAGCAAAAGCTACTATAACGGTGCATGCCTCGAAAACGGGGAAAGCCGGGCTTTTCCCCCTTTTTGCATCTTCGAAAAAAGGCTTTAAAGGCTTTGTCTAGTCGATCGACAACGTTTTGCAATACCTGTGAGTGAACTCCTTCAAGAGAGGGTTTTTCCCCTTTTAGCAAAGGCAAAAACATCATCTGGTCATATTTTGAGAGGTGCATTTCCAGCTCGTCATAGGCAACGATTCTCTCACTAAGAAGTTCATTATAGAGCCATCTGCACTCGTTTAGACACTCCTGCAGCAACCTCTTTTGTTTCTTAGTCGGATACAGTCTGAATTGAAAGGACTTGCGGATTAACATACGAGCATTCTACCATTCGTCTTAAGAGGGTGTCAAATGTTAATTTCTAAAAGGGTTATTTTTACTGGCACAGTTCACCTCGGCCCTAAAAGACCGAGTATTCTTGTGTCCTGGTGATAAACTGTCCCAATATGTTGTCGAGCAAGCATATAATACCTAGTAGTTTCTCCATAGACTACTCTCTTTGAGTGAAATACTCAAGAAAACCCAAGAAAGAAGTAGAGAGAAATCACCGTGAAGCATCATAATTAAAAGAAATGAAACGAAAAATTCTCTACCTTTTTACCCTCCTTCTTGTCGCTGCCTTCCCCTTGATGAACACCTTTTACCAAGTGTTCCGGGGGATTTCGGTCTCCTTTATCCACTCCTTTGAACGGGTTGCCCCCTTCTCCTTTCAGATCCCTCCCCTCTTCCACAAATATATCCACTTTTACCTCACCGACTTTTGGGCGTTGGGGCTCATGGTCGGCGCCCTCTCTTTTAAAGAGGTCCGCCTCAAAGAGCTCTTTTTAAACCGCCACTCCCGCTACCTCACCCTCTATACCGGAGTTGCCCTTCTTTCCATTATTTTTTCCCTTTTTTCGAGCTACTTCTTTCAATACACGACCTTGATCAACCTTACCCTGGGGTTCCTTGTTTTCCATCTTGTTTATACCCTGGTCCAAAAAGAGTGGCTCCCCTCTCTTTTATGGGCCTTTCTTGCCGTTGCCACGCTTGAGTGTCTCATTGGGACGGGACAGTTTGTGATGCAGCACAGCCTTGGACTTTCCTTCCTTTCCGAACCGCAAATTACCCCTTATATGGAAAACATCGCCGTCTATCCCGTAAGTCCCGGAAGCTTTTTTGCCAAGCTTCCCTGGATCCCAGAAGGGCATACCGCGATGCTCCGTGCCTACGGCACCTTTGACCACCCCAATATGCTTGGGGCCTATCTTGCCGTGTCTCTCTTCATCACCTACTTACTTTTTATCACGAGCAAGAAACGGAAACTCCTCCTTGCCCTCCTCCCCTTGCAAATCCTCACCCTTGCCCTCACCTTTTCACGGGGACCCATCTTTGCGTGGGGGCTCGGCACGTGCCTTTTCTTTGGAATCGGCTTTTTTAAGAAAAGCCTCTTTTCAGTCGAAGAGAGAAAATACTTCCTTCAGCTTGGAGGATGGATCGGAGTCATGTTTCTCGCCATACTCGCCATACTCTTCAAAGAACTTGCGACCCGCGGAGGTTTTGTCAATACGAACGCCCTTTCTGCCGCTTCGGACGGCGGTCGCCTCCTCTTCTACAAAATCGCCCTCACCCTTTTCCTTGCCTACCCCCTCCTCGGCATCGGGTATAATGGCTTCGCCATTTTTCCCTACGAAACGATCCAATCCGAGCTCCTTGGAGCGAATCCCACCGGCGCCCTTGCCCACAACTTCTTCCTCCAAATCGCCTCCGAAACCGGCCTTTTGGGACTCATAATGATCCTCCTTTTCATCGGCTCCCTCTATAAGCCTTTCTTAAAAGAAAGGCTGACCCCTTTAACGCTCCTCTTGGGTGTGACCCTCCTAGCCCTCCTCCTCACGGGCCTTGTCGACCACTTTCTCTGGACCTACCCCTCAGGAAGAACCCTCTTCTTTATTTTCTGTGGTTTTCTAGGAGTTACACAAAAAAAAGAATTATTTTGCTCTAAATCAGTTAATCCTCTATAATTTTTGTAAAAATTATAGGAGTTTATTGATGAACATTAAAGGCATTTTTTCTACACAAACATTTTTCAAAGCAAAAGATTTCGTAACCACAAAAACATTTGTAACCCATGCTGTAACAGCTGTAGCCAGCGCTTTTTTTACTGCTTTAGCGGTCTATTTTGCTTGCAGAAAACCCCAGGACCGAACGCGCCCTGAACTTGAGAACTCACCCAAAGAAGCATCGATTTCCCTTGAAGAGCTAAAAAGGCTTCTCCCAAACGAAAATATAACCACAACTGACGATGCAAAAAGCAAAATCAAGAGCTTGAGAGAAAAACAACTCAACAACCAGCAAACTCCTTCAAGTAGCTCTTCTAGCTCCTCAAGCAAACAAAGCATTGTCCTTGAAAAAAAGGACCTTGAAAACCTTATTCGTGGAGCTAAATTGGGCGCTAGGGTAACTAAAGCATCTCAACAGATAAAAACTTCAGTGCTAAGCCAACTCTTACAAAACTCTCGACAACTAAGATCTGTTAACAACTTTAAAAAAGATCTTGAAAAACTAATTAATGGTAAAGAGATTAAAAATGCTTCAATAGATGACCTAATTAAACTTAAAAACCAAATAAAATCTGGATTAAAAAGTTTAAACAGCGTTCTGGGGCTTGTTGAACAACAGCTTAAACAAAACACTCAAAATTGGCAACAAATCCAGTTTACTGTTAGTAATCTTGATAACAGCCTTCTTCAGTCTACAGCTCAAAATGTTAGCTCTTCTAAAAATAGCGAGTGGCAAGCGATTCTAAAGGAAAAACACGACCGGCTAAAGCACCATCTGGATGCCATAGGGACTGAGCTTCAAAGAAGGGGAAATGCCTTCCTTGTAGAAGCGCTCAAAAACATAAACCAGTCAGTTTCTCTAGATCAATCCAGTAGTGACGATGAAAATTCAGGGTGGTCAAGCTCAGACTCAGACAGCGATTAACCCAAAAAGGCAAGGCTATGCCCCTCTTTTTCCCAGGTGAAGTAGGGGGCGAGCTCTCTCTCGGAGGCCCCTTCTAGGTTGAGGACCATCAGGTCAGCGTGGGCAAAGAAGGTCTGCGGTAGGGCACTTGTTAAGTCGGCTTGCAGAGGAAGAAGAATCACGTCGTAGGTTTCTTTAAGCTCTTTAAGGAATGTCGCAAACTTTTCTCCCTTTAGCGCCTCGTTAATATAGGACGTATTTCCCCCCAATACTATCAGATCCCCAAACGGTTTTTTCTCAATCGTCGGAGCTTTTGCCTCCCCTTCCAAGAAGTGGATGAGGCCGGGAACATTTTTTTGGGAGGCATGGAGACCGATCACAAGGACTTTTTTTCCCTCTTTGGTGAGGAGTTTGGCGAGGGAGGGGGCATAATCCTCCTCTTTGCCTAAGATGAGGGCGACAGCGGCGGGAAGTTTTTTTTCAATGAGAAGAGAGAGATGACGCAGGGTCTCGAGCTCTTGTTTATCGAGCGATCCAAGGACTTTTTTTCCTCTAAGGGCTAGGTTGTGGAGGGTCAGAGGAAAACCTTTATGGAAGTGGTAGAGCATGCAGAGGGCAAAGGTAATCAGTGCTCCAAGCAAAGCGCCCACCCCCCCAAAGAGTTTTAAAAGGGGGGCCTTGGGAAGGGGGGAGGCATAGGCGTAGTCAAGGGGCTTCGACTCGACCACTTTGAGGTTGTTTTCGATACTCTTCGAAAGGGCAAGTTGGACCAGGGCTTCGAGCATGCCCCGGTTCATCTCAGCGCTAAACTCGAGCTGCTGCTCTTTGACCCAGGTATCAGGAACTGTTTGGAGCTTTTTGTCTACTTGGGCAAGCTCTTTTTCGATCAGTTTTTTTTCTCCTTCGAGATGGGCGAGTTTTTCCTCGGTTTGATCTTCGACTTGCTGCTCGATAAGGGAGATCTCTTGCCCCAAAAGGTCGAGAAGGGCCCGTTGAACCGAGGTGATCCGCTCCTCGGCCCGCTCTTTTTCAAGGCGAGTAAGTGTCAGGGTTTGGTCGATATGTTTGAGGAAGTCTTCTTTTTTTAGGGCGAGCCTTTTTTCGATTCTTTTCCGCTCGTTTTCGGTAAGGCTCCTCTTTTTTCGGAGCTGCTGCGTGAGCGTTCCCATCTCTTTAACTAATGTCTGGCTGGTGGGATCGGGGAAGGCTGCGGCAAGGGAAATGTACTCAGCCTCCTCCCCTTCGAGCTCCTTTTTTGCAAATGTCAGCTGCTTGATCTTAGAGAGGTGGCTATCTCTTTCTTCCAAGTAGGTGAGGAGGAGTTTCCGCGCTCCTGGCAGATCGATCCCTCGGTACTCTTCTCCTCGTACCCCTCCATAGGTGAGCCGCTTTTTTTCTATCTCCTCTTGAAGAGAGGTCAGGCGGATGTTCCCCTCAAAGGGCTTCTTCTTTATGGGAAGGAGGGGGGCGGAAGACTCTACCTCAGCAAGGGAGAGGGTTAAGGCATCTCTTTCTTTGGTGAGGTGGTGGAGCTCCTTCCGGTTTTGAAATGCAGTACCGAGGCGCTCCAGCTCAAGGGCCCGCAGTTTTCCTAAGTAATCCTCTTTTTGCTTTTGAAGAAAAGGAAGCTCTGCTTTTAAAGCCAATCCCCCTTTTTCTTTGAGGTAAGTGGCATGCCTTTTAAGTTCTTCTTCCCGTTGCGCGCAAAAGCGGTCCCGTTTTTTCTCAAGATAGGCAACCTGCGCGTCACTGATCCGTTCATTTTCGGTGGCTAGATAAGCTTCATAGGTTGCCATCATCGTGTTAACGATCTTTTTCCCCATCTCATATTCGGGATAGATCAGCTCTAGCCCCAAGATCGCATCATCTTGCCCCACCGGCTCAACTTCTAGGTTAGAGCGGATGGTTTCGATGACTTGCAGCAGCGGAGAAAAAGTGAGGGGATAGGGGGTTCTCAGGGCAAGATCTCCTGGAACCCGCACTAAAGTCAAAGAGGTTCCTTCAAAAAAGATCTCTTCTCCCACACTTCCTGCGCAGATAAAATGATCCTTGGTGTCGCGGATCTCAAACGACTCCCTAGAGGTAAAAAAAATCTCATACCGCTTTGTTTTATCGCGCGTGTAATGGACATTTTCAAACCGAAGGGGCTCCCTTTTTTTGACCCTTTTGCCAAGCTCCACCCTCCAAGCATCACAAAATTGATCCCAAACGCTCGTTTGAGAAACTTTAGCTTGTAAACCCAGCTTGACAACAGTCGGCTCCAAGATAAGGGACGATATAAAGAAGGCTTGCCCCCTACTTTTTTCTTGGTAAGCGCCTAGAGTTTTTAAAAAAGTATCAAATTTTGCCCCAGCCGCTTGATTTGATCTAGAATCTTTAAAGGTTGCGGCGATTTCATACTCGAGGGGGAGCTGTCCCCGTTTCCAAACGCCAATGGTGGTCAGGAGGAGTGCTCCTCCCAAGACAAGCCATTTCTTCCGAAAGAAAAGGGCTTTTATATCGGTAAAGGTAATCAAACCGTTCATTGGATCGCCACCACTGCTGCCACCCCTTTTTTAAAGAGTTCGATTCCAGTCAGAGTGGGGAAGATTTGAGTGACAAACCGGTTCCACTCGGTGATCGGCGTTGCCGCCACATAGACAATATCGCCCGGCATGAGAAGCATACTTGAGGTGGGAAGACGGATCACATGTTTCCAGTTGAGGGTGTAAATCTTGGGACGTAAAATATTGCCCCGGATCACTTGGATCACCCCCTTGTCGCCGGTGTAGGGAATGCCCCCAGCCATTGCCAAAGCGGTCCGCAAGGGGAGCGACCCCGAAGGGACATCAATGACAAGTTCTTTCCGCACTTCCCCCATTACCATCAGGGTCGAAGCCGAGCTTTCCGCGATGTAAAGCTTATCACCCCCGCGCATCACCACATTTTGGCTCATGTCCCCTCCCTTAACAAGCTTGTTCATGTCGACAGGAATGGGCTTTCCCTCACGGACAAGGTAGCTTTTAAAGAGGTTCGCATTGGGGGGAACTTTCGCTTTTGCCAGGACCTCAAAGAGACGGAGTTTGCCATTGACCGAGATCGTCGACTGACTCACCATCCCTGCTAGCTCTACCTTCTTAACTTTCCGCTTCGAAAAGGCAAGGAAAACCTCGATCCCATCGACCTCATCATCATAGGCCTCTTGGATCCGCTCCTTCGCTTCCGATAGAGTGAGTCCCTTGACTTCAATGGATCCTAAGTCAGGAAGGGTGATCCTCCCATCTGAAACCGTATAGCCAACCGTATCACCAATGGTGCGGACTGCTCCAGCAAGCTCTCCACCTTCCGGCTGAAAAAGAGAAACTTTTAAGGTATCCCCATTATCGATCGTGTTTGTATATTCCTCAAGAAGGTCTGGATCGAGGGTCACTAGCGGCTTTCCCTCCATCTCCAAAATCGAAAACTTTCCTGCGCTGATCTTATAGGAGTCGATGACAAACTCATCCGCCCCCACCACATCACTTCCCTTATAGGGCGTATTCGAACATCCTCCTAAGAAAATCATCAGTTGTGCTATCATTAGGACATGCAAAAAAAGATTTTTATTACCGGAATTGCGGGCTTTATTGGGTTTCATCTAGCAACACTCCTCAATAAAAAAGGAGATTATGTCATTGGATGTGATAATTTCAATGATTATTATAGTCCTGATTTGAAACTTGCACGGGCAAACAAACTAAAAGCACTTGAAATAGAAGTCATTAACCATGACATCCAAAACATTAAAAACCTTGAAACCCTGTGCAAAGAAAAAGGGATCACCCACATCGTTCACCTAGCCGCACAAGCCGGTGTCCGTTATTCAATCGATCATCCGCAGCCCTACGCAGATACCAACCTCGACGGTTTTTTGCAAGTGCTTGAGCTGTGTCGCACACTCGATGGTGTCAGACTCGTCTTTGCCTCCTCTTCCTCGGTTTATGGGGGCAATACCAAAGTGCCCTTTGCGGAAACCGACCCCACCGACACTCCCATCAGCCTCTACGCTGCCACCAAAAAATCGGGCGAACTCCTCGCCAAAAGTTACCACCACCTCTACCACATTCCGATGGTGGGCCTCCGCTTCTTCACTGTCTATGGCCCGTGGGGACGCCCCGACATGGCCTACTACTCCTTTGCCGAAAAAATCTTAAACGATACCCCCATCCCCGTCTTCAACAATGGGAAGATGGAGCGGGACTTTACCTATATCGATGACATTGTCGAAGGAACCGCTGCCGCCCTAGACCACTGCGATGACTTTGAGATTTACAACCTCGGCAATAACAAACCAGAAAAGCTCATGACCCTGATCGCGCTCCTTGAAACATCCCTTGGAAAAAAAGCAAAGATCGATTACCTACCGATGCAACCCGGCGATGTCACAACCACCTACGCCGGCATTACCAAAGCCCAAAAAGGGCTTGGCTTTACACCTCAAACGCCTCTAGCAGTCGGCATCCTCCACTTCACCGAATGGTTTCTGAAGAATTTCAGGCAGTGTATCCATTAAGTCACTTGCAACAACGCAATAAGAGGTGAGTTTTTTTGCCGCCTCCTCGCCACAAAGAGCGTGCAAGTAAACCCCAAGAGCCGCCCCCTCTCTTCCTAAAACCCCTTGCGCCAAAAAGGCTGCAATCATCCCAGTCAAGACATCGCCCGTTCCCGCCGTCGCCATTCCTGGATCGCCCCGCGGAATAATCAACGGCAACGTTCCCGGATGGAAAATCCATGTCGGCGCCCCCTTTAACACAACCGTGACTCCCTCCCTCTCGGCAAAAGCCTGACAACTCTCCCGGTTCACCTCTTCCCCTCCCAAAAGGTGGGCCATCTCCTTCTTATGAGGAGTCAAAATTGCCCCCTTCGGAAACTCTTTCAAATGGTACAGGGCGTCTGCATCGATCACTATTGGGATGTAAAGCCGCTTTACATTCTCTCGTAAAAAGGTTCCCATCTCCTCACTTCTTCCCACGCCTGGTCCCACCAAACACGCCTTTGCCCGCTTCGCTTCTTCCAAAATTTCCGAAGGATCGTCCCACCGATAAGGTGCCCGAATCAGCTCATAAGCCGCTGGCGCCAACTCCTCTTCCATCCCTTCGGGATGAAAGAGACGAACGATCCCCGCTCCCCCCTTAAGCGCCGCGAGCGATGCCAGCATCGCCGCTCCCGGCATGCCCGGCGAACCCGCAATCGCAATCACATAACCCGCCTCATACTTATGCCGCGTCCGCTTAAGCGGAGGCAAAAGCTCATGTAAAGCGGACTCATTGACAAGATGCGCGGCGGCCCGCGCCTCATGCAAGTACTCCGCCTCCAGCCCAAAGTCGATTCCCCTCAACCTCCCCACATAGTTGTACCCTTCCCCCATGAAAAACCCGAGCTTCGGCATCCCGAGGAAAAAGGTTTCCTTTGCTTGAATCGCCACCGACTCAACTGCCCCTGTGTTTCCATCTACACCCGATGGGATGTCGATTGCTAAAACAGGAAGCTCCGCCCCATTCACCTTTTCAATGACTTCAGCAAGTTTTCCCTCGACCTTGCCCCAAAAGCCGGTCCCCAAAAGACCATCGAGAATCACCCCCTTAAGCTCAAGCTCCGAGGAGATCACTCCCCCTGCCTCAGCAAAAAGTTTTCCCTGCTTTTGACAGAGCGGACTTGCTTCCTCTAGTGAAACACCCTGGTAAGCCTCGACCACAAACCCCTTCCCAAGTAACAGGGTTCCCGCAACAAAAGCGTCTCCCCCATTGTTTCCCTTGCCAACGAGTAGGGTGACCCGCCTTTCCAAATCTTTTTGCTTGATAAATTGCTCGACTCGCGACGCGATTCCCTCGCCTGCCTTGAGCATATAGGCCTCACCGGAGGCTCCCGCCTCGATGCTCGCCCGTTCGACCCGCGCCATTTCCTCGGCGCGCACCACCTTGTATCCTTCTAACTGTGTCATTCCATCAGTATCGGACGACTAAAAGTTTTTTTCAATCCCTGAAAATTACCCCGTTATGGCAAAAAATCGACGGAAAATTGCCCTAATAGGTAAAAAAACAGAAGAAAAATTGCCCTAAAGATGCTCTTGCTTGACGGCGCGGCCAAGGAGGGCATCAACAGCCTCTTGAGGCTTGACTCCTTCGTAGATGATCGCATGAATCGCTTCGGTAATGGGCATGTCAACACCGGTTTTGGCGCTAAGCTCTAAAGCTGAGGCGCAGGTATAGGCCCCTTCAACAACCATCCCGATTTTCTCTCGCGCTTCATCAGGGGTATGCCCTTCAGCAAGGAGTTTTCCGAAGATGTAGTTCCGGCTCAGCGTGGAGAGGCACGTCGCACAGAGATCGCCCATCCCCGAAAGACCATTGAGAGCATCGGCAGAGCAGCCGATCGCATCCCCTAGCTTTCGGATTTCATGGAGACCGCGGGTCATGAGGGCGGCTTTGGTGTTTTCGCCGTAGCCTAAACCGTCGGAAATCGCGCAGGCAATGGCGATGATGTTCTTCATCGCACCCCCAAAGGACACTCCACGCATATCTTCGTTGGGATAGACGCGGAAGCAGGAGGTGGTAAAGGTTTCGCAGATGGTCATCATCAGTGAGGGGTTGTAGGCGGAGGCAACCACAGAGGTGGGAAGTTTACGCATCACCTCTGCGGCAAGGCTAGGGCCACTGAGGCACCCAATGCGCTCTTTATAGTCTGCCCCTAAAACATCGAGGGCAACTTCCGACATGAGAAGACCGGTTCCCTGCTCGATCCCCTTGGAAGTGAGGACAATCGGGGGACCTAAAAGATCTTGGGATTTAAGTTGCTCTAGGACGGGACGGAGCCCTTTAGAGGTCACTGACTCAACGATGAGGTCCACATCGGTGACCGCCTCTTTGATGTCGGTGGTGAGGACGAGGTTCTCTTCAGCTTGGTGGTCTTGAAGCTTGGGATGGGATTCTCCCCGCTTAAGCGCTTCGGCAAGGGTCATATTCCCCGTCCAGAGCTTGACTTCATACCCCTTTTCTGCCAAGAGGTTTGCAAGACAGAAGCCCCAGGCACCTGCCCCTAAATATCCGATTCTCATTGATTGTCACCTATAATTTTTAGGCTTATTATAACGCATCTGGGGTTTTTATGGGGGCAAAACATTTTTTTCGATCGGAGGTGATGAGCTTAAAGGAGTTGGCGTGGGGAAAAAGATCAAAAATAAAAGTTTCTTTTTTAAAAATCCACCTTCCCCCTTCTTGTTTTTGAACGGGATGCTCTGGCAAAGGGATGTTTGCGGTCCGCTTTACAAAGTCCATGGTGCAAGAAAATAGCCCCGTATTGCCAAGGGGGTTTTTGAGAATACCTGGAGGCTTCTCGGTATACTCTAAGATTGTCAATCTCCCCTCTTTTTCTCCAATCACCCCTAGTTTCTCTTCATAACTTGTTCGCTTTACAGCACGGAGGACGAGCTCCACCCCCTCCTTTTCATGAGTGGCAAGAAGCTCCGGGTCAAAAGGTTTGGCTAAAGGATTATCGATCGGAAGAACCTGAATAAAGGAGACTTCTTCCAGAATCCCCGAAGCATAAAGGAGGCTAAGTGCCCGCCCATTTCCATCAGAGACTCCTTGGGAAAAGAGTTTGACGTTTGTCAAACCAAAGTAGTTTTCTTTTTCTAGGTAGGTAAGGGTGGCCTCGTGGGTAAATGAAGAGGTCATGATCGCAACCGGAAGGTTGAGTGCCTCAACCTTCTTCAGGAGAATTTCGAAAAGGGTTTGGTTGCCATAGCTTGGGAGTCTCACGCATCCCTTGGGCCCCTCGCAACCGAGACGGGTCCCTTTTCCCCCTGCTAAAATGAGTATTCCTACCTTACTCATAAGCCAATGCGTTAAAAACGGTATCAACGGAGATATTTGCGACATTGTTATTCTTTCCATGAAGGGGAATGTGCTCAAACTCCTCGTTGGGAGAGTCTACTTTTTGCCTCAAAACCCCTTGCCTCGGATCGGCCCAAAGAGAGACAACTCGAATCGGGTAGTTCACATTGACATAGTAGGCGATCGAGAGAACCCCTGAGTCGGGAACAACGAGGTAGCGACACCGGTTTTTAATCACCGAAAGCATCTCAAAAAGGTTTGTCTTTCCTCGAAGGTCAATGACATGGTCCATGAGAAAAGCGGGGTCTTGCTCCATTCCAAAAAGGAGAACCTTCCCTTTTTTTTCCTCACCGATTTTCTTAAAGAGGTCACGCCAAGAGGCAACGGGCCAATTTTTTTCATAGCCATAGTAGCCCCCTGTTTCTGTTTGGACGTGGCACCCGATATAAGTTTCATTGGGATCTAGATCATATTGGTCGGCAAGGCTGTCCCACTTGTCGTTCCAACTCAGCTTTGGAATGAGGTTTCCGAGCTGCCACTTCAACCACCGAGTGGGTTCGGGTTTTTCCAAAACCACATCGAATAGGTTAGAGCTCAGTTGGTGCTCCTTCAGCGTTGCCTCAATATCAAACGGTTTTCCCCGCTCCCAACTCTCCCCCACGATCACTTGAACATTGTCGAGCATTGTAAAGGTGTCGGCGAGATCTTTCCGGGTCATAAAGGTGACCGATGCATGGGGGATGTAGCTCCGGATCCGATAGACAAGAGCGTAAAGTCCTAGAGGAATATCGCCCAGTCCCCGATTCCAAATAACAAGAAACCGACTCTTATTTTCATGGGCCATCTTCTTCAAAAGCTTATCAAAAGGGTTGGGGCGAAAAGGGGCGAGTAGTTTTTTAATCATTTTGCCTCCACGACATTGGAAAGCTTTGCCAAAACCATTTCGGTCACCTCGTCCGCTCCAATTTTTTTCATGCAAGGGAAGTCGATGGGGCAGACCCGCTTAAAGCAAGGGGCGCAAGGAACCTTTTTTTGGATGATGTTGTGCCGCTGTTTGTACGGTCCCGTAATAGCAGGGCTTGTCGAACCGAATAGGGCAATGAGGGGAACATCTAAACTATCGGCAATGTGCATCGGACCACTGTCGTTGGTTAAAAAAACCGAACAAATCTTAATGAGAGCAAGGAGTTGCCGCAAATCTGTTTGTCCTGCCAAGTTAATCACCCGACTCCCAAGATCGGTGCAGATATTTCCAATCAGTTCTTTGTGGGAGCGATCTCCAAAAAAGATCACCACATTTTTCGTATCCGCGCGGACAAGATTTTTTGCCACCTCAGCAAACCGATCGGGAAGCCAACACTTAGCCGTGCCGTAGGCTGCACCCGGATTGATCCCAATAATCTTTGCATCAGGGGAGATGTAAAGCCGCTTTACAATGTCCCATGCCTCCTCCACTTCTTCATCGCTGACAATGAGGCGTGAGGGTGTATCAGAAACAGGAATTCCCAAAGGAGCCAAGATCTCTTTATAGGTTTCGACGAGGTGCTTTTCTTTCCGCTTTTCTGAAAATGCAACCGGTGTTGTCAGTAAAAAGCTCCGCCCATCAGCCCGATAGCCAATGATCTGTTTCACCCCTCCTTGCCGGAAACGCCATGCCGAAGAAAAAGAGTTTGTGAGCAAAATTCCGATGTCATAGTTTCCCCGTTTTAATTTGCCCGCAATATTTCTTTCTGTGATCCGGCGGAAAAAACCTTTTGCGCGGCTGAACCGAAAAAGCTCATCGATCGCCAGCTCTTTTTCAAGTAACGGGGCAACGTTTTCCTGACACATTGCAGTGATTTCTGCATCGGGATAGGCCTTGCGCAAATCGATTAAAATGGGTGTCGCCATCACCAGATCTCCAATCCAGTTTGGCATCCGTACAATAATTTTCATACATTCAATCTTAACAGAAATGTCTTTTGACGTCATAATGAAAATATGAGCCAAAAAAAAGTGATTATTTTAGGGATCGATCCTGGAACCCGGATTACTGGGTATGGAGTGATCGAAACCGACCTCCGCACCTACACCCCTCTCGACTATGGGTGCATCCGCCCTCCAACGACCCTCTCTCTCCATGAAAGGTATGGGCTGATCCATGAGGGGATCGAGCATCTCCTTGAGACCTACCCGATCGAGGCGGTCTCCCTTGAAACCCAATTTGTGGGGCGGAATGTCCAAAGTGCCCTCAAGCTCGGAATGGCCAAAGGGGTTGCGATCGTTGCCGCGACCAAACGGAAAATTCCCATCTTCGAATATGCCCCCAAAAAGGCAAAGCTCGCTGTTACAGGAACGGGAACCGCCTCGAAAGAGCAGGTCCAAAGGATGACCCAAACCCTCCTCAACTTGGCTGAGCCTCCCAAACCCGAGGATGCCGCCGATGCACTAGCCCTCGCAATCTGCCATGCAAACTCTATAAAACAGGTACCCTATGAACCCATCCGCAAACTCTAACATCCTTTCTTTCCATGCTTTCTGCATCTTTTTGGAAGCTGATTCTTCGCCCTTGTCTCTTGGACAATGTGCTCAAATCAGCTTCCAAAAATTTGCTAGAAATCAATTGAAAATCAAGAATATTATAATTTACGGATAGGTTCAATGTTTGAATATTTAAAAGGAACTCTTGCCTCACTCACCCCCAATAAAGCCGTTGTCGATGTGGGCGGGGTGGGTTACCTTCTCCACACTCCTCTTAGCGTCTTTTCAGCGATGCCCCCCGTTGGAGAAGAGGTCCTTTTCTATATCTCTTCGGTAATCCGGGAAGATTCCCACCGCAACTTTGCTTTCCTTAGCCAAGAAGAGCGGGATCTTTTTGAAAAAATAAGTGCCATCTCAGGGATCGGCCCCAAAACCGCCCTTGCCCTCATCGGCCACCTCGACTACTCAGCCCTCGAATCGGCCATCACCACCGCCAACGCCTCCCTCCTTGCCAAAATCCCCGGCATCGGGAAGAAAACTGCCGAGCGTCTCATCATCGAACTCCGCGATAAAGTCCTCAAAGGGCTCAAAAAATCTCCTCTACCCGCTACCCCCCAAAAAGGAATTTCCGATGAAGATCAAACGGTCAACGACGCCCTTTCCGCTTTGATGAATCTTGGCTACAGCTCTCTCCATGCCCAGCAAGCTGTCAAAAAAGCCTTAACTCACTTCGATGGACCACCCGATCTGAGCCTTTTGATCAAAACTTCCCTCTCAGGAATGTAAAAATGGAGACGGAATCTCCAAAAAGTCACGAAATTTGGAGATTCCACCTCCATTTTTAAACGTTTCCAAAAGGGTTTAAAACCTAAACACCTTTATTTCAATGAAATGCAACTTTTTCAAAAAGGACTTGTAAAATCCAAAAAGAGCTGTATAATGGAGATTAAAACTCCAAAACGACATGCTTGAGCGACTCTTAAAACTTCCAAAATCTCTAAACCAGAGCTTCTTCCTGTTTGGGCCTCGGGGAACAGGCAAAACCTGGTGGGTAAAGGAAACCTTTCCTGAAGCCCTTTATATCGACCTTTTAGACACAAGGCAGTATTCTGAGCTTCTTGCGCAGCCCTACCTTTTGGAAACATTGATCAAAGGAAATCCTAGTGAATGGACGATCATCGACGAGATTCAGAAAGTTCCACAGCTGCTCGGCGAAGTCCATCGTCTGATCGAGTCGAAAGGATATAAGTTTATCTTAACAGGGTCAAGCGTTCGAAGCCCCCATAAAAAAGGGGTGAATCTCCTAGCTGGCCGCGCATTGATGTTCCACATGCACCCCCTTTCTTACCGAGAACTTGGGGCGGAGTTTAACCTCGATCATTCTCTAAAATATGGCCAGCTTCCTTTTGTTTATACAGGTGCTAAACCGGGGCTTTATCTTGAAACATATATCAATACCCACCTCCGCCAAGAAGTCCTCCAAGAAGGACTCACCCGAAACCTAGGAACCTTTTCCCACATGCTTGAAATCGCGAGCTTCTCTCAAGGATCGGTTCTAAACTATTCCGAAATTGGACGGGAAATCAAGGCAAACCACAAGCTTGTCGAAAGCTACTTTCAAATTATCGACGATCTACTTATTGGGATGCGCCTTACCGTCTTTGCAAAAAGGGCAAAAAGGCGCTTGATCGCCCATCCAAAATTTTACTTCACAGATGTGGGGATTTTCCGAACCCTTCGCCCTCGTGGCACCCTCGATTCTTCCATTGAGATTGAAGGAATTGCTTTAGAAACATTATTTCTTCATGAGCTTCGCCTCCTGAATGACTATGAGGAACTCGGTTACTCAATCCATTTCTGGCGCACATATGGCGGTCAAGAGGTTGACTTCATTCTGTATGGAGAAAAAGGGTTCCATGCCTTTGAAATTAAAAGATCTGATAATATTTCTCCTAAAGATCTCAAAGGATTACGTGCGTTTCAAAAGGATTATCCCGAAGCGGAGCTTTATCTCATCTATGGGGGAAAGTGGGTGCGCAAGGAAGGAAACATCCTCCTCCTCCCCTTTGAAGAGGCCTTAAAGCGCCTCCCCAAATTGCTTGACGTAAGTCCTCCGTAAAGGGTAAAATTGTCCCCACTATGGAGTTTAATCACCGCACTTATGAACCTGGGCAGACCATTGCCGCTGTTGCCACCCCTCCTGGCGAGGGAGGGATCGCTGTTGTCCGGATTGCAGGGGACGAAGCCCTAGACGTTGCCGATCAGATTTTTTCGGGACCGATCAAGAAGTATAAGAGCCACACCGTCCACTTCGGAAAAATTTTGGGGGCAGATGGAGAAGTGATCGACGAGGGACTTGCCGTCGTCATGAAAAATCCCTGCTCCTATACGGGAGAAGATACGGTCGAGATCCACTGCCACGGTGGGGTCATCATTACCCGAAAAGTTTTGGATGCCGCTCTTAAGGCGGGCGCGCGCGCAGCTCTTCCCGGAGAATTCACCTTCAAAGCATTCCAAAATAGAAAGATCGATCTGACGCGGGCCGAGGCGGTCCAACAGGTGATCGCTTCAAAAAGTGAGCTGGCTTGGCAGGCGGCTGAAAGTCACCTCGAAGGGAAGCTTTACAAGAAGATTAGTGAGTTCCAGACAAGACTCACCTCGATCGCTGCAATTTTAGAGGCCTGGGTTGACTTTCCGGAGGAGGGACTCGAGTTTGCCTCGAAAGAAGAGCTTTGCGGAGATTTACAAGAGCTGATCAGATGTAAAGCGACTTTACATCAAACATTTTATGATGGAAAGATGGTCCGGACTGGGTTTTCTCTCTGCTTGATTGGGGCTCCTAATGTGGGAAAATCGTCCCTGATGAATGCTCTGAGCGGAAAAGAGCGATCGATCGTCACAAACATTCCGGGAACGACGCGCGATGTTTTAGAAGAGGATGTGGAGATAGCGGGAATGAATTTCCGGCTGATCGACACGGCAGGGATCCGGGAAACCGAAGAGGTCGTTGAAAAAGAGGGGGTCCGCCGCTCTGAGAAGGCGGCGAAAGGGGCTGATCTGATCTTGGTCGTGTGTGATGTGACCGATCCGGAGCCACCTGCGCTGGCTTTACCTGAAAAGAAGACGATTGCGATTTGGAATAAGGTTGATTTAGAGCATGGCGCGCTTCCACAGCTCCCCTATTCCCATCAGGTCAAGATTTCGGCTAAAGAGGGGGAGGGAATCGAAACGTTAAAAAGTGAGATCCATCGGGTGATTTGGCAGGAGGGACCTCCTTCCAAAGAAGAGGTGATCTTAACGAGTGAGCGGCACCATCAAGCCCTTGGGAACGCGATCGAAGCTCTTGAAAAAGTTCTGTCGGGTTTACAAACCGAGATCTCTCCAGAGTTTTTGGTTTCTGATATTCGGTTGGCATTAAAAGAGCTGGGAACCATTATTGGGATGAACATTACAGAAGAGGTCTTGAGCGCCATCTTCTCTAAATTTTGCGTAGGAAAATGAGTAAAGCCGAAACGATCCAGAAAATCCTCGACGAACTCTTCCCCGATCCCCCGATTCCCCTGAAACACCAAGACCACTATACCCTTCTAATCGCTGTCCTCCTATCAGCCCAGTGCACAGACAAAAAGGTGAATGAGATCACTCCCACACTCTTTTCAAAAGCCTCCACCCCCGCAGCCATGGCCCAACTCCCCGTCTCAGAAATCGAAACCATCATCCGCCCCTGTGGCCTCGCCCCCACCAAAGCCCGCAACATCCAAAAACTCTCCCAAATCTTGGTCGATACCCACCAGGGAAAAGTCCCCTCTACTCTCGAAGAGCTTGAAAAACTTCCCGGCGTCGGCCACAAAACCGCCTCGGTCGTCCTGATCCAAGCCTTTGACACCCCCGCTTTCCCCGTCGACACCCACATCCACCGCTGCGCTCATAGATGGGGCCTTAGCTCCGGTAAAAACGTCGAGCAAACCGAAAAGGACCTGAAAGCGCTTTTCCCCGAGTCTTCCTGGAAAAAGCTCCATCTCCAAATCATCTACTACGCCCGCGAATACTGTCCCGCTAAAAAGCACCAAGTCGATACCTGCCCGATCTGCACAGCCCTCAAGTAATCGATCGCCACATCCAAATTCGGCCGCCTTCGGCGGCAAGTTTTTTTCTAAGTTTCTAAAATCTAATAACTAAAAATCTGGCTAAAAACTAAGAATCCAAGAACTAATACCTAGTGGAACTCTCTGGCAGCAGCCACGCCGAGGAAGGGGAAGTCGCTCCAGCCGAAGTGGGGGACGCAGAGCCCCGAGGCGGCGAAGCCGCCAATGGCCGCAGGCCATTTGTTATTATTCACCTTCTCCTGACAACGGGTATAGGTCAAAGGGCTACCGCTGTAGAGCCTTTTTCCTGAGCGGGCGTGCTCCATGAGAATCGTGACCGCTGCTTCGAGCGCTTTGGGAAGGGTATAGGGTTTCTGGCTCTTTTGGCTGAGGGCTTTGACGAGGCTTTTCTGGTCATTATACTTTTTATTGCGACTATCGGGGATAACGTCGTGGCTCATCAGGAGCCAGTGGGAATAGAGAACCCCTTGATCTCCTAGCTCTTCTACGTAGGCAATGTAAGTCCGACACTTTGTGGCATGGCCACCCCCTAGAGGCTTTTCGATGAGCGCTTGAAGGGCATTTAGGGTCAAGGACTTTCCGTTGACCGTTTTGGGAATGAGGGTGAGGAGATGGGTCTCCTTGACCTTTTTGCCGCTCCAGATCGAACAGGGGCTATTGAGGATCTCTTCGATATTCAAGGGCAAGGGGGGTACCTCTCCGACTGGCCCAAAGTATCTCTCCCACTCTTTGGGTCCAAAGGCCATTGGGGGAATGGGGAAAGAAAGGGAGCTAGACCTTAAGGTTGAGATGGAGCTGCTGCTTGAGGCGCTTGAGCTGGAAGAGGAGCTGCTTTGGAGGAGAGCTTTTGTCTGCTTCTGGTTTTCTTGAAGGCTTTTGTATAGGGCTTTTTCCATGCCGCAGGGAATGGCATTTCCAAGGAGATCAAATGTCACCAAGGTTTTGCTTTTTGTGGCAGCTTGCATCAAGGAAGCGACCTCTTTTTCCGATAGTGGAAAATAGGAAAGTACTAACCGTCTTAAATTGCGATTTTTTTCGATCATTTGGATCATACTGGGAACCGCTTGAGGATCAAGCGGTCCTCTACCAAGTTCTAAAGTGGTCAACGTTGAACTTCCAATAATTGCTTGTATAAGGGGGGCAAGACCTTCTTTGGAAGTGGCGTCAGCGGAGATCTTAAGGTCGATAAGGGTTCGGCTTTTTTTTACGATCTCTGCGATTACCTGGAGACCTGGAGGAGTTAGTTTTCCCTGGCTAAGGTCGAGTTGGGTTAAAGACGAGGAAATGAAATTTTGGATGGCTTTTTGATTTTCTTTGTCGTTAGGTCCTTTGTTAAACTGTCTAACACGTCCCTGTTGGCTCAATGCTTCTTGGATCGCTTGGGCATCGATGTGGGGGGTGTTTTCTAGATCGAGCTTTGGCAGATGGAGAATGTCTAAAATAAGGGTTGTTAGATTGGGGTTTTTATTGGCTTTGAGGACTTTGAGGGAGTGGGATTTTAGGCGGATGGAGGTGAGACTGTCACATCGGGCGATGTGGAGTTCTTGAAGTTTGAGAAGCTCTAGAGAGGTTGAGCTAAAGAACCCTCGGTCTTCAAAATATCGAAGCTTTGGGGAGCCGCTGAGGTAGAGTTTTTCAATGTTGGGAGCTTCTTTGGGGAGGTCGCTGAGACTTTCTAAGTTGGAACCGCGGAGGTCAAGGATTTTTAGGCCGTGGTGGAAAAATGGGGTGAGCTTTTCGGGGGTCAGGATGGTGCAGTGGGGGATACGGAAGTTGGTCATTTTTTTGTTTGTGAGGAGGCTTAGGCTTTCGAAGAGAAGGCGTTGGCGGTTTGGGGTGGGGAGCTTTGAGAAGTTGATTTCAAGGCCATCTTTGAGAAGATGGCCTTGTCCTTTCATGGGGAAGGCGATGAGCTCTTGTTTGGCTTTTTCGAGGGTGTAGAGTTTGTGGTTTTCGATTTCTTCGTGTTTGGGGATTTTACCGAGGGTGGCTTTCATGGCTTGGGGGGTGGTTTTGGAGCGGTCTTCGCGAGCTCCGGTTGCTTTTTTGAGGCGGGTTTCGACGGAGCCTGATTTGAAGGTGTAGGCTTTTTGGATATAGGGGCCGATGAGGCTGGTGCTGAAATCGTCTTTGTGGAGGTTGACGAGGTGAGAGAGGAGGGTGTTAGCGGTTTGGGGCTTTTTTAGGGCTTGTTGGAGGGTTTTGAACTGAGTGCAGAGGGTGGCCATTTCTCCTTCTCGGAAGAGGAGGGTGGGGGTGAATTGGTTATCTTTGTCTTCGTTGTAGAGTCTTTGTCGTTCTTTGTGGGTAAAGAGGGTGGTGTATTCTTTTTCTTTGGCTTCGAGGTCTTTGACCCAGCTGGTGAGGATGAGTTGGGGATCGAGGTTGAGGAAGTCTTTTACTACTTCGGGATGGAGCTTAAATTGGGGATCGATGCAAAAGAGGACGGAGCAGAAGTGGATGGTTGATCGGCCCCAGTTTTTGACGATGGGGGCGACGAAGGCGATGTCGTTGTCGATGCAGTGGAGTTTTCCTTGGTTGAGGATGTAGTTGGAGGTTCTGCCGTCTCCGGGGCGGGTGAGGATCGTTGTGAGGAGGTTCCAGGTGAGGTGTTTTGAATCGAGCTGTGGGGTTGTTTTGCTAAGGGCTGTTTTGAGGTTTTCTCCGGGGATGGTTTCTGAGATGAGGATGGGATAGGGTTTTTTGCCGGGAGGTTCTAGGCGGGCGAGTTCTGTTAAGGGGGTCCCCTCTCCAGAGAGGCGGGAGGTGAGGTTGTAGATGGCATATTCCATGAGGGGATGGCTGGGTTTTTGTTTGACGTGGAAGTCGAGTCCTTCCCACTTAAGGCGGGCGACGTTGTGGAGGCTACCTTTGTATTGTTTTTGGATGTTGTTATGGGAGTCGAAGATTTGTTTGCCTACCTTTTCTTTGAGGTAGCATTGACCGAGGGTGGGGCTGCTGATTTTGATGGGGGTGGGGTTCTGTTGGGTGAGTTTTTTGAGGGAGGCTTGGAAGGCTTTTTCTTTCCTGAGGTTTGATTGGCGGGTTCCATCTGGACTGGGAATAAGGGCGAGCCTTTCGAGGGTCTTTTTTTTGTTTAGCCGATCGAGGGCATCAAGATAAACCGCTCTTAGGTCTTCTCGATTGATCCTGTCGTAATATCCTTGGTGAAACTTCGTAAAGGTCTTTAAGTCGACCAGGCCTGTGACAAAGACTTCGAGGTGCTTGGTCATTTGGCACATCTTGGAAAGTTTGGGGTTGGGAAGGTGGATGGCTTTTTCAATCTCTTTAAAGCTGAGGTCGAGCAGGGAGATGTTACGAAAGTGCTTTGTAGTTTCTTTGAGATGGGCGTAGAGGGGCTTTAAGATGAGAAAATGTACATTCAGAAGGAGCTGTTGCTCTTTTTGGGTTAGGGTTTGGAATTTTAGGGTCTCTTTTTGCTCTCCGGCCTTCAGATGAGACCGCACACGAAGTCGGTAGAGGTCGGTAAGGGTTTGTTTGATGAGGTGTGTACTATCTTGATCAAAAACCTTTTTGGAACTCAAGTCGTTCAAGATATCAAGGGTGTTTTTTTCTCGGCAGTTGAAGTGGAGAGCAAGATCGCTTAATAGGTGGTAGAGAGGTTGGATAAATTGCTCTTTGAGGTTTATCTCAAAGAGCAATCCTCCCTTCCAGGCTTCGGGGTAGTCTTGGAGACGTTTTTCGATGAGTTTTTGTGCGCGTCTTTCTCGTAGGACTTTGTCGTTTAAGGTCTTTATGATCTCTTCGTTTAATGCTTTGAAAAGGGTATCGGTAGAAGCTCCTATCGAAATACTTTTTAAGAGGGTGTTTTTAAGGCTATTGGGGGCGTAATAACGGTCCTGATCGACGGGGCGGAGGTGTTCTCCCATTTTTTTGGGGGTGCGGATGAATTCTGAGGTGACTCCGGGGGGATCGAGGTGAAAGCCTGACTTGTTTTTCTCTCCTAGGGTAGTGAAGATGATGTTTGAGGAGGCGGTTTCTCCCAAGCTGGTGATTTGGAGGTGGAGGAGGTCGTTCAAGGTTTGGAAATAGGGGAGGTGTTTTTCGTCTTCGATAAGGATAAAGTATTCGAGGTCGGAGTAGGGGCACATTTCTGAGCGGGAGAGGGAGCCCATGGCGCGGATGTCGTAGTGGCAGGGGGGCTGTCCGAGGATGGCGAAGGCATCCTCAAGAAGAGGGGTAAAGAAGCGGTGAAAAGCCCTGGTGATCGCATTTTGAAAGTCTCCGATTTTAGGAGACGATTGGGCAAAGGTTTGGCGGAAGATGTGGAGGGCAGTCCGGTACTTTTCTGTGAGTGGGATCGATTGCGCTGGGAAGGGGGCATCGACCAGCTGGCTAATTTGACTTGCAAACGGGCCAAATGTTTTGATTTTGTTCTCTTTGAGGGAGGTTTGGACGGCGCGAGCTTGTTTATGAAGCTCCTTGATCAAGGAGTGGTGCTTTTCTTCGGGGCAGTAATTTTTGAGTTTAAAGATTCCCTCTAAAATTCGCTGGTACTTTTTTGTGTCTCCTCGGTTTTTGGCACTTTCTAAGCTTTCTCCAATTACCCCTCTTTTAACGGTTCCTTCAACCACCCTAATCAAAATACTGGAGGCTTCTTGGTGGAGTAAGGGAAGGTATTTTGGATGGGAACGGCTCGCGATGTTGAGCGCTTGGGCGTAGTGACTCATCGCAAGGGTCCAAAGTTGAAAGTTCCTTTGTGGGGCAAGCTTGAGCTGCTTTTTTCCACAGGCTTGGGCGAGGAGGAGCTGCTCTTCGCTCAGGGATGGGGAGTGTGTTAAGAGAAGGCGTAGTGAAGAGTAGAGCTTGTCAAACCTTTCTCGATCGAGTTTTGGGATAAGGTCGAGGACCATACGGTAGAGCGCTTTGGTATCCGAGAGGGAGGTTTTGCTCAGATCTTGCAAGGCGAGTTGGATGTTTTCCACTCCATCTTGGTACTTTTTTTGGGTGATGTTTTTTTTGATTCTTTGTAGGAAGGGGGAACTGTTTGAGTGGTTTGAAGAGGATGAGGCAATGATGGACATGGGATGGCTCCTGGATTAAAAGCTTAATAATAGCTATCTGAACCAATCGCAAAAATCGATTAACCAGTAATTTTGCAATTGGCTCCTTGGTTAAAGGTTTGAGATGAACTGCTTATTAACTTTTTTTAGGGGTTTATGGGAGGTGAAGTAAGAGGTAAGGGTTTTGAGGATGCTGGAGGGGAGACCGATGGTTTGGATGAGGGGGAGGTGGTCGCTTGGGTTTTGGGGATCGCCAAGCTTGAGCTCTTTGAGAGGGAGGTAGGTAGAGGCTTTTTCGCTGGTGAAGATGAAATCGAGGTTTCGTTTGGGGAGCTTTTGGGAAAAGGGGTTGTAGTTGGTGGAGGCTTGAGCGTTTGTATAGGAAAAGCCTTGGTTTTGGAAACATTCGTGGATGCCGGTATAGATGGAGGGGTCTGAGTTGGTATCGCTGCCGATGAGACAGAGGTTGTAGGAGTTTTCTGCTGTGAGGGTTTTAAGGATGAGAGAGAGCTTGGGCTCGGTCTCTTTTTGGAGGGTATGGAGGGTATCTTGGTGTTGGGGATGATCTTTCGATTGGAGTGCTTCGAGATTGTAGCCGATGATGTGCATGGAGGCGATCCTGACTACCTTGTTTGTCTGCTGGTCGAGGAGGTCAAGTGCAATGAACATGTCTCCCGATTGGAGACTTCCGGCAAGAGGGGTGAATCGTTTGGGGTTCCAGACGATAGCCTCTCCCGATTTTCTCCCGATCCAATGATACTCCTTGGGGTCGAGCCAATGGTCGAGAGCATCCCAGCTCTCTTGGAGGGCAAAGATTTCAGCTCCATAATTTTTTAGTAGAGCGATCACTTTTTTTCCCATTTCATTGCGGGTGTCTTCGGAAAATTTTTTCTTGTCCAGTTTATGAATAGCGAGGTAGTCTGAGTAGGAGGCGGTGTTATAGGTGGCTAGGGTAACGGTCATGGTTTTCTCCTATTTGTTGGATAGATGGCTGCAACTTGCAGCAGAGGTGCTTGTTTTTCCCTTGGGTTCTTGTTTGGCTGTCAGGCGGGAATAGTGGACTCCTTTGTGGTAGATAACAACTTCTTGGCCATTTTTAGCTCCGAGAATTCGTGGTTTTTTGCTCTCTTCGGAAAGAAGGAGAAGCTTTTTATTAAAGAGGTGCGCAGCTAGGGCAAGCTCGTTATCTGTGAGGTAGTAGCTTGGGGAAAGGGCAGTTGCTTTGTAGGTGTCGATCTGTTTGAGGAGAAAGTTCTCAATCCTAAGGTCTGCTTTGATCCATTTGTTTTCTCGCTCTTGGATGGTTTTTTTGAGCTTAGAGAGATGGTCTGCAGAGAGGTAATCGTCTGAAAGAAGGTCACGAATCGGCTCAAAGGCATCAAAGCAGGCTTGAGGGTTCTTTTTTAGTAAACTTACAAGCTCTTCATTGTCTAGAGATTCCCACTCTTTGAATTTTTTGGTTCCTTTTTTCGCTCCTCGTCTAATGAGTCGCATAAGGGAAGGTGAGAAGTCTTCGATGATTTCTAAGTAGAGGTCTGAGAGTTTTTTTGTTTCTTCATCTACCGCTTTTTGGATGGCTTCACGCTCTTTTTTATAGTTGGGGAAGTTTGAAAAGAAGTCTTTTAGGCAGGTGGTGACAAGCTCTTGGTGTTTTCCTTTTTTGATCGTATCGGCAAGGGCGGATAGGAAGGCTTTTTTTGCTCCTTCCTGCACTTTTTCTTTTTTTAGGGCGGCCTCTTTTGAAATATAGGTCCACCATCCTTCTGAGGAGACTTGTCCGATAAGGGCATGGATGGCGCAGGCTCCATCTCCCAAGGTGGGGTTTTGTAGGGAGTAGGATTTTCCTTCGATTTCAAAGACCTCGGGCTGGAGGTTTGCTGATAAAGGGATGTAGGTGCTTTCTAGAAGTTGTTTGGTTCCTTTGTCTTGTGCAACATAGATGGTTTCCTTGGAAAGGTCCTTA
The DNA here is from genome assembly GCF_015356785.1 of Candidatus Neptunochlamydia vexilliferae. Lineage (NCBI taxonomy): Bacteria > Pseudomonadati > Chlamydiota > Chlamydiia > Parachlamydiales > Simkaniaceae > Candidatus Neptunichlamydia > Candidatus Neptunichlamydia vexilliferae. Next base: position 84,771 of record NZ_JAAEJV010000003.1, read on the forward strand.
AGCTTGGGATTGAGGAGAGTTGAGGTGATTTTTTCGTAGAGCTTTTGGATGATCGTATAGTGGCTAAGTGTGGTTCCTTCTGTGGAGACATTCTTGAGGATTTCTAAACTTTTTTGGGTATATAAAATGGGAAGGACCCGGTGGCTTCCTACCTTTTTTCCTCGTTCGATGAGTTCATCGAGGCTATTGGGTCCTTTTTGTGGGGAACTGTAGTTGGGGTGGGTGAGAAGGAGTGTGGCTATTTCGACAAGGTCCCCTTCAACGGCATAGCGGAGGGGGGAGTCTCCCTTGACATCGGTTTTTGAGAAGTCGAGTTTTTTTTCGGCAACTAAGAGTTTAACCATGGCAAGGTCTGCATGAAGTGTTGCATCATGAAGGGGGGTTTTGGAGGCGTCGTTAGCAGCCTGTGCATTGACATCGGCCCCATTTTCGAGGAGGAACTGGGCCATCTCTAACTGAGAGTTAAAGGAGGCCATATGGAGGGGTGTTCGATCGTAATAGCCTTTAGTATTGATATCAAATGTTTTTAGGAAGAGTTTAGCGGCCTCTTTCATTCCATATTTTGCTGCTAGGTGGAGAGGGGTATACCCTTCAGGATCTTTTCTGAGGTGCTTTTTTAGCTGGGGGCTTTGAGTGATTTTTTCTAGGAGGAAAGCTCCTGCATCATGGGCTTTAGCATCGCTCGATGTTGCGGTGTTGAAAGGGGTTTCTCTTTTTTTGTTTCTGAGCTCGAGCCCTCCCTCTTTTTGCTGCTCTTCTTCGATTTCAAAGAGGGCCCGGAGGTTTTCAACGCGGTTTCCTCTTGCGGCAAAATGGAGGGGAGAGTCTCCATCGCTATTTGTCATATGGACTGAAAACCCAATTTTCGCGAGGAAATGGAGGCTTTCTGCTCGTCCTTTTTCTGCGATCAAGTGGAAGAGTGTGGACCCCTTTTTATCGGTGTTTCGTTGCAGGTTAACCCCAAACTCAGTGAGGGCGGTTGCTAAGGGAATATCTCCCAATTTAAGGGCTTCTAGCATCAGGTTGGTGAGATCTTTTTGGGTAAGGCTATATTTTCCACGCCCTATTTTGTAGAAAAGAGAGCGCCCCTCTTTTTTAGCAAATTCGATGGTTTTGATGATTGACGGGCCATTAAATTTTTTGTTTTTTCCAAGAACAACCTTGAGGTGAGGGTTGCGGCTCATCAGCGTCACCACTCCATTGGGTGTGATCTCTGAAGCTTCTTCAATGATAACCTCTTGAGGTTTGAGGTCTTCAATCAGCTCTAAAAGGTCGTGGTCGGCAAATCGGGTTTTCACAAGTGGAAGGGATTGGTTTTGAGGGAGTTTTTGCCAAGACTCTTTAACAATCTTGAGCTGCTTTTTACCGTCAACTGCAGCAAGGGCTTTTTTTAGGAAAAGGGGGGTGAGCTCTTCGATGCTTACAGCTAGGTGCTTTTCTTGTTCTTCATACTGACCGGGAAGGGATTGGGCCTGTTTCTTAATGGTTTCTATCGGCTTTTCAAGGAGCTCTTCAATAGGGAGCGTCTTCCACTGGAAAAAGAGTCTTTGTGCCTCAAGAATGTTTCCTTTTGTTTTATTCAGAGCGACTTGGTAGGTTTCATGGATAAGAGGAAAGGTAAGTTTGAAAAGGTCGTTATGGGTTTGTTTGGGATTCTTAATTAGCGACTGTTGGAGGAGCTTCATGGTATGGTACAACGAGAAGAGGTTTTTATCAGATAAGCGCAGAGGGAGATCAAGATCTTTTATTTCTCCCATGCTCAGAGCTCCTGAGGTGTGAAGATCTTTGACGAACCGGGTATTGTATTTTCTAAGCTTTTGAAGCCAATTGAAAAATTGGGCTTCGATATCGATATGGATGAAGTTTTCGACAAATTTTTCATCGATTATATCTTCCATCATTGGGAGAAGAAAGAGAACCGTTCTTAAGCGGACAACATGGGTTCCTTTGAGGGATCTGAGAGTCGGTTTATTCATGACTCTATCGTTATCGACTCCAATAATAGAGGCTTTTTTCCCATTTTTCCCTTTCTGCAAGATGTAGTTATCTGCCCTTGCATCATCGGGGCGAAGTGTAAGAGCAAGGATGACCATTGTTGAAAAGTTGTAGGGATCAATATTGTTTCGGACCTCTTCTTTATCAGCTTTTTGCAAAAATGTATGAAAGCTTTGCCCCTTGATTCCTATAGAGGCTTGAATAAGCTCTTGGATATGATGTTCTTTAAAAGGATGGGATTTAAACTCCGCATGACTTTCGATAAATTCCTTTTGTGTGGTCTCAGAGCTGGTGTTTCTTGAGAGAAGATTAATAAAGAGATTTCCTTTGACCTTAGCCGGCGATTGGGGCTCTCTAATAAAGACATTTTGTACTTTAAAGAGTGAGGTTGGAGGTGCCCCAAAACCAAAAAACAGGTAGTTGAACTCTGTGACAGCATATTCTTTACCAGGGGTTAGTGGATTAATAACGGCCCTTTTGTAAAATACATTATTTTCTTGATCGTGGTAGACAGCGCTTGATCCGTGTTTGTTGGAACGGGTATCTCCGAAGTATGGGCCTCTAGAGATCAAAGCTCTTCCCCGCTCTTGTGTGAGATTTTTGCAGGTTACAAAGCCATTAACCTTTGCAATGAGTCTAGCAGGTCCTTGGAAAAGGGCTGTTCTTGCCTTTCCCTTGGATTGACAGGCTGCTTCGATATAGGTTTTATAGCAGAGAGAAATTTTTTTTAGGGAGTCAGTCATGCTCTCATATTTTTTAGCTTTCAGCAGCTCATCAATTGTTTGAACCTTCTCTTGTAAGGTGGCGAAGAGTGGGTGTTTTTGAGTTAAAGAGTCTTTTTCATACTGGTACCACTGCTTTTCCTTGTGGGGATAGAGATATTTTTCCGGAAAATCTAGGGTTTTTAAAAAGTCGGGGAGTTGTCGCTTTTTTCTCAAAGTGCTGAGAGCTTTAAAGATTTGAAACTCCTTTTTGACAAAAACAGAGCTTTTATCCTTGATCTCATTATCGCAGATGCGTTGCTCTAGCTGAAAGGTTTTTTTTAAAAAAATATTTTGATTGTCGATTAGGTTTGCCATTTCTTTACCTCTACTTAATAAAAACATAATTGATTATTTAATTTTTATTTATTTTGAGTCAACAAAAAAGTTTAGGGAACAAAAGAGTAAGGAGACTCGACGGCGATATCGGGGTTTTCCGAAGAGACAACCCAAAGATGGGTATGTCCTGGGGTAAGAAGAGAGCGCAATTTTTCCTCATCGATCTGTATAGAAACAGCTTCTCCATCGACCTTTTTCTCAAAAGGAATGAGGTGGGTCACACGGGGGGTAGCGCTCATATCAATCGCAAGAAGATCGAGCTTGGTATAGTAGGTAGGACTATGGAGGCTTAGAACAACTTTTCCATCTACTTTTTGGGCAGAGCGGGTAAAAAAAGGTTTCCGCCTGGGAATGTCGGTAAAAGGGGAGTAGAGGCCACTTCCCGAGTCAAGAGCCCGCATCTTAAACTTTAGCGCTCCATCACGGATCTGCATCCAGTAGGGGAAAGGAAAGGTGGGGTGACTCTTATCAAAATAAAGAACGATCGGCTTATCGGAAAGATCGCTCTCGTCATGGGGCCACCGGGTAGTATAAACATCATACTCGGGGTCTTTGATCTTTTTGCCTTCGATTGTTTGGGGTGGGCCCCAAGGGCGATGTCCTACTTTTCCAGGGGTGGCCGTTGCTCCCTTTTGGAAACGTTCCTCTTCAGAAAGTGCCTGGAGTTTTAAAGAGAACAGGGGAATCAAAAAAGCGTTCATCTCTTCAGTACGCACCCACGCTTTTCGTGTCACTGAATAACATTCGGTCACCGCTCCTTTTTCTAGGTCCATTTCATAGAGGATCCAAGAGGTGTTGCCGGGGGACCCTTTTTCGACCCATCTTTTCCAATCGATCTTTTTTGCCTTGTGGAGGGGAATGCTAATCTCTTCAAAAATGAGCTTATGGTCCCGAACTGTATGGAGGTGCAAGAGAGAGACGAGCTGATTTTGCTCGGTCACGATATAACTTCCCACTTCGGCCACTTCGAATTTATCCTTCAAAGTGAGCCCAAATAAGGAGTGCGCTAAAAAAATAAAGAGGAAAAAAAATGTCTTCATAGCCGAAATTTTACCACAAAGAGGTTTTCTTCAAAAGGGAGATCAGGTAAATATATGAGTATAAAACCGGAGCAATGATAATGAAATTTTGGATTTTACTAGCATGCCTTTGCTTTTCCCTTCAAGGGATGGCTCTTGTCAAGGAGCAGCCCCCCTCGAACTGGAAGCAAGAGGTCACAACGATCGATGAAGCAGTCGCAAAACTCACCGACCTAAGGAACAAAGAGCTCGCCAACGCCGCCTGGGCTCAAAATCAGGGGGATCGCCTCCAGTTCCAACCCCATAACCTCAATGATGCTAGACGCTATTGGAACGAGGCCGATACGAGCCGAGAAATCGCCGCCCGCTACCAAGAAGAAATCGATAAATTGGAAGCGCGCAAAGTAACCATCCTAAAGCAGCAAGGCATCGATTATAACCCCCAACCATGATTTATAAATCTTCCCTTGCCCTTTTAACCGACCTCTACGAACTGACAATGGCTTATGGGTATTGGAAGCTGGGGATGATGGATCGAGAAGCGGTCTTTACTCTCTTTTTTCGTAAACGTCCCTTTGGAGGCAATTATGCTCTAGCAGCTGGCCTTGAAACAGCAATCGAATTTATCAAAAACTTTCGGTTTGAAAAGTCAGACCTTGACTATCTAGAAAGCTTAACATCTCCGAATGGAGAGCCCCTTTTTGAAAAAGGATTTCTCGACTATCTCAGCACCTTCACCTTTAACTGCGACATCTTTGCGATGCCCGAAGGGACCCCCGTTTTCCCCTATGAGCCACTCATCCTTGTCCGCGGACCCATTTTGCAGGCGCAGCTTCTCGAAAGCGCCCTTCTTAACATCGTCAACTTCCAGACTCTCATCGCCACCAAAGCAGCCCGGATCTGCGCTTCAGCAGAAGAGGATGAGGTGATCGAGTTTGGCCTCCGCCGCGCCCAAGGAATTGATGGAGCTTTCTCAGGAACGCGGGCCACCTTTGTCGGAGGGTGTCAGTCGACATCCAACGTTATTGCCGGGAAATATTTTGGGATTCCGGTGAAGGGGACCCACGCCCATAGTTGGATCATGGCCTTTGATAGAGAGGAAGAGGCCTTTGATGCCTATACCGATGTCCTCCCCGATAACTGCATCTATCTTGTCGATACCTATGACACCGTGGAAGGGGTCAAAAAAGCGATTAAAGTGGCCCAAAAAAAGAAGACCAAGATGCTGGGTGTTCGCCTGGATTCAGGCGATTTGGCGCAGTTGAGCATCAAGATCCGCAAACTCCTCGATGATGCGGGCTTTGAAGATGCCAAAATTATGGCGAGCAACGAGCTCGATGAGCTCATCATCCGCGATCTCAAACAGCAAGGGGCAAAGATCAATGTTTGGGGAGTGGGGACCAACCTGATCACTGCCACAGATCAGCCCGCTCTCGATGGCGTGTATAAACTTGCCGCTATCCAAAATGAGAAAGGGGAGTGGGTCTACAAGCTCAAAATTTCAGAGCAGCTTGTCAAGACAACCAATCCGGGGATTTTGCAGGTCCGCCGCTTTTATGATCGAGAGAAAAAAGCCCTTTGTGATATGCTCTACGACATGGAAATGGGCTGCGAAAAAAACTTAGAGCTGATCGATCCCCTTGATCCCACAAGACGGAAGCAAATCGATAGTGGGGAAGGGCGCGATCTTCTCATCCCTATTTTTAAGCGGGGGAAACAGGTCTACACCTCCCCCTCTTTACAAGAGATCCAAGCCAACACCAAAAAAGAGCTCGAGACCCTTGACCCTCACTACCGCCGGTTCCTCAACCCCCACATCTACTTTGTCGGCCTTGAAAAGGGGGTTTACGATCTTAAAATGCGCCTTATAGACGACATCAAAGGGCATCCATGACACGGGTCCTTATCATTGTTGACCTTCAATATGACTTTATGCCGGGGGGAGCCCTTGCCGTTCCCGAAGGAGATCGGGTGGTTCCCATTATTAACCGCTTAGTGGGGAAGTTTGACTATACCATTGCTTCCCAAGACTGGCACCCAGAAGGGCATATCAGTTTTGGGCAGTGGCCCGTCCACTGCGTGGCAAAAACTCATGGAGCCGCTCTTGTCAAAGAGCTCAAGCGAGATCACATCGACCGTTACTTCCATAAGGGAACTGATCTCAAAGTCGATAGCTACAGCGTCTTTTTTGATAATGATAAAAAAACAAAAAGTGGCCTCGACGATTTTCTCCAAGAAAAAGGGGTGACCGAGCTCTATATCGTGGGCCTTGCCACCGACTACTGCGTCAAGTTTACCGTTCTCGATGCCCTTGAGCTGGGCTACGAGGTGACAGTACTTAAAGATGGCTGCCGCGCCGTCCATGATGAAAAGGGGGCTTTAGAAGAAATGGAAAAAGCTGGCGCTAAAATCATCACCTCAAAAGAGGTCTCTTGATGCGGGTCATTAGCGGCACTTTTCTCATTGCAGGGACGATGATTGGAGCAGGGATGCTGGGGATCCCCCTTGTGACGGGGGCGTCAGGCTTTTTACCCGGGATCTTGGTCACGACGATTGTCTGGTTTTTTATGTATTGCACCGGCCTCCTTTTTTTAGAGGTGACCCTCTGGATGCCTGATGGGAGCAATGTCCTCTCCATTGCCCACCGCTTTTTAGGGAAGGGAGGACGCCTTTTTTCAGGGGCAATGTTTATTTTCCTCTACTACTGTTTAATGATCGCCTATTTTGCCGCGGGAGCCCCCCTTTTAGCCGAGGGTTTTTCAGCTTTTGGAATCACCTTTACCGGGTGGGAGATGTTTGCCCTTTTTGGGGTTGTTTTTGGAGCTGTAGTAGCCATTGGTCCCAAGTCAATCGATCGGGTCAATATCATGATGAGTATAGCAATGATCGCCGCTTGGTTTGTCCTCATTGGAAGTGGAGCAGAGGACGTGAAAACAGAGCGGCTCACCTCGACGAAATGGTCTTCAATGCTTTTTGCAATGCCTGTCCTCTTTAGCGCTTTTGGGTTTCATAATGTGATTCCCTCTCTGTGCACCTATCTCAAAAGGGATAAGCGGGCGCTCCGCTTCGCCCTCTTTTGGGGATCGCTCCTCCCCCTTATTGTCTATATCGTTTGGCAGTGGCTCATTATCGGAGCCGTTCCTCAAGAGACGATTGCTCAGGCGCTCCGAGAAGGGGTTCCCATCACCACCGCTTTTCAGTCGGTAACCGGGGAGACCCTTTTCATCCGAGTGGGGAGCTTTTTTGCCTTCTTTGCCATCGTCACCTCCACCTTGGGGGTAGCCTTTTCAATGGTTGACTTCCTTGGCGATGGGTTTCGGCTTAAAGAGCGGACAGGGCTCAAGCGGCTTGGCCTCACCCTACTGACTTTCATCCCTCCCTTTACTTTAGCTGCCCTCAACCCCGATATTTTTACCACGGCTCTTGGCGTGGCAGGGGGATTTGGAGAGGCTTTTCTCAATGGTCTCCTCCCGATAGGGCTCCTCTGGATCGGAAAATATAGCTATAAGCTCAAGGCAGACCTCACCTGGCTCGAAAATAAAGGGGTTTTAGCCCTTTTAACAGTCTATACCCTCTTTGTAATTGCCATAGAATTTAAAATAGTTTTTATGTCTTCTTAATAAATCAAGCTTATTTTATGATTGAATTTGTTTGAGAGCATCGCGAGCCGCATTCCGGACAATTTCGGGAAGAGCGGGGTGGATGTAAATCATCTCAAGTAGATCGTGGAGGGTCGCATCCATCTGGATGGCAAGGATCAACATGTGGACCATGTTGGACGCTTCCTCCCCAATAATATGAGCACCTAGGAGCTTTAAAGAATGTTTTTCGAAGAGGAGTTTCACGAACCCCGTTTCTGGAAGAAGAGCCATGCCACGAGCGCTCGCAGCGTAGCTATTTTTTCCGACGATATAGGGGACCTTTGTCTCTTTGAGTTCGCGCTCCGTTTTTCCCACCCCCGCGATCTCCGGACAGGAGAAGACAGCGTGGGGGACACCCTTGTAGACGATGGGGAGGTCGCTGGGACTCTCAAAGAGGGTACGGAATAAGTAGGTCCCTTCAAAGTTGACCGAGTGGCGGAAAAGATAATTGCCCACGCAATCGCCAAGAGCCCAGACATTTTTTTGCGTCGTCCTTAAGTGATCATCGACCTTGATAAAGCCCTTTTCATCGACTTCGATATCGGTCCTTTCTAGATGAAGGGTATCGGTCCATGGCTTAATCCCTGTGGCGACGATGAGGGCATCTCCTTCCGCTTTTTGAATCTTTCCCTCCCCATCTTTATAGGTGACGGTAAAGGTCTCATCTTTATATTCCACCTCTTGGAAGTCACACTTGAGGCGGAGCTTGACCTGTTTTGCAAACGCCTCTTGAAAAGCTTCCCGCACATCATCATCTTCAGGTCTAAGGAGGATGCTTCTCACCAAAAATTCCGTTTCCACACCGATCGCAGAGAAAAAATAGCCGAGCTCTGTTGCGATAAAGCCACCACCGATCACAATCAATTTTTTCGGTTTTTTGAGGTTGCGGAGTGCCTCTTGATAGGTCATGTAGGGGGTCCCTTCCAATCCAGGAATTTTAGGAATGGCAGCTCGCGCGCCTACCGCTAAGAAAATCTTATCGGCGGTGAGCCGCTCTCCTCCCGCCTCGAGCACTTCTTTATCAACAAAGTGGCCCTCGTAGGGGTAGTAGTCGATATTGGGGTGGTCGTGATAATAAGGGGCAATGCTTTCTGATTCTTTGTCGATGGTTTCAGAGACACACTGGACCAAATGCTTAAAGTCGATCTCAAAAGAGCCCTCCATCTGAATCTCAAAGCGGACCGCATCTCGAATCAGAGAGGCGAGCTGAGCGGTGTGGATGAGCATCTTAGAGGGGATACACCCCCGATTCAAACAGGTTCCCCCAAGGGGACCTTTTTCAATGATCGCCACCTTCTTCCCCAGATTGGCGACCGGGGTCACCAGCTTGGTGCCCCCACCCGATCCAATCACAATCACATCATAATGTTTACTTGTCATAAGGCTTAAAATAGTCCTCTGTACTCCAAACTTCAAGGAAATTTTTACCCCTGTTGCATCCCTATTCCCTTTTCGGTATAACCCGGAGTGCTACTACTGTCAAATGAGGGGATTTTCGATTTTTTTTCAGGTTTATGGGGGCAAAATGACCACATACTTGATTAAAGTAGGGGTCATTTTGCCCCTCTGAACCTGGAGGAAAAGAAAAATTCAAGCAATTGACAGTAGTAGCACTCCGGGTTATAATGAGGGAAAAAAGTAGGATTTGACTTATGAAGAAGTGGATATTCATTTTTTTAGTCTTTGGCGTTGCAGCCTTTGCAGATGAAAAAGAAGATCGAGCAAAAGATCTTTATGGCTTTACCGAAGCGGTTTTTGGGATGCTTAGGGAAGAATCGCAGATTATCGACCAAAGCAAGCGAGAGGCGTTTGCCAAAAGGCTTCATGTCTATGAAAAGGATGTGAACCCAGAAATTTCTGCATTAGCAGAAAAGTTCATCTCTTCCTTTGAGAGTGGGGAGCAAGAGGATCTAGGGGAGGCCGTATCTTCTCTAGGGCGTCTTCTCAAGTGTTCGGTCGATGATAAGTATTATCGCTACAACACCTCTTATGTTCTCCATAAGGGAGGGATCCAAAAAGAGCTTGCCTTTATGGAAAGTGCTCTTGGGGATCGGTGTCCTCACGATAAGGGTCTTAACTATCACAAGGTGATGATCGAGTCCCTTGCTGAGAGGCAGTATGATCTAGCGCTTTACTCTTACTTAAAGATCGCCGAAGCCCGCTGCGTTAAGTAACATCAGTTCTCTAATCGCGCAGAAGTCAAGCTTTTTCCTTAAAAAACCTATTTTTATGAAAAACGTCCATGGTTCTCTCCGGGGTCTTCCTTGAGGAATATTAAAATTTCCTCGCCCCAACATACTTTTCGAAGAATGAGCAAGACAATGTTTTGGACGGCTTCCAATTGAGCCAACTCAGGTTCGTCATTTACTCTTTCCTCGGGTTTTTCATAATTTTTTTAGCTTCTGCTTTTTCTCTTTGCATCCTCCTTTCTATTTAAAGGAAGGTTTATAGTTCTTCTTCTAGGGCGAGGTTGTTCATAAGTTTACAGCCTGCTGTGAACTTATGAATGACCGAAGCCCTGCTGGTTGTGGGTCTGTTTGCAAACTTTGTTTGTGAACATATCCACAACCCTATGCTGCTTTTTTCTTTTCTTCTCCATATACAAAGTCTGTTTTATCCAACATCATCCGATGCATAATCACTGCTAATTTTCTTCCTACTGCCATAGAAGCTTTTTTCATTGTGTCTATGTCTATTGGTGGCATTATACCCTTCTTCTAAACGAGAAAGGTTTAATGCTAATGCCTTGTTCCACAAAAACCTACAACACCCAACATATTCTGATAGCTGCTGGTTTAATTCCTTGTTTGTATTAATGCGAAATCGAAAGGCTTTGCGAATAATCATAGAGACATTTTACTCTTTGGTCTATGCCTAAGTCAACAAAAAATTTAAGAAGAGGAAGGTCGTGTGTTTTTCTATTACATACTCATTTGGTCTTTGTTACAAAGTATCGAAAGAGGGTCTTCACGAAAAGGGTTCTTAAGGAGCTAAGAGAAATCTTCCAAAAGGTCTGCCAAGATTTTCAAGCAGAGCTTATAGAATTTGAAGGAGAGTACGATCATGTACATCTACTTATTAACTACCCTCCAAAGGTTGCTATCTCTAACTTAGTTAACTCATTGACAGTTAAGCCACTGGTTTGACCAGTGGACTTTCAAGGCTTGGCCTTAAGATTTAGTGAAAAAAGACGATGTTGTATTTTCCTTGTTGGGCTTGGCAGACCAACAAAGGAAAAAATTATGAATACAACATCGTCTTTTGAGAGTTTATCTCATTCTAAATGGGATTGTAAATACCATATCGTGTTTAT